>JAITIA010000009.1 GCA_031279695.1 Prevotellaceae bacterium
ACGAATATTTTCTTATAGAGAAAATGATTATATACACACAAAAGTACAGGGTAAAGAGGCATATAACGCTGAAAAATTGACTGTTATAAAAAGTATTGTTTCAGATTTAGATGTAAATAAATTATTTAATTAATTTTCCGGTAGCGCCGTCAAAAAACAGTCGCGAACATTCAAAAGCGTAATCAAGTTAGACAAGAATTTCCACATCTACGTCCACGGCGACAGCAATCTGATAGAACAGGGCGAAGACGAAACCGGCAAATTTTATAAAATCTATTATAAAGACGAAAATTAAAAAATTATAAAGTCAAAAACTTAATTCTTATTTTTCCGCCACTTCTATTTTAAGATGAATATAATTAGGCTCATCGGAACTATCGCTGACCGACTGTTTCACAAATTCGAGTCGATGTTCGTGAACGTTCATTTTTCTCAATGTATATTTCAAGAAATTAATACGATTGGCAAACAGCTGTTTCGTCCTGTACGACAAGTTATTCATCCCGTTTATTTCGTCATTTGAATAACAGGTAAATGTCAGTTTTATCCAGTCGAGATTTTCCGTACAGAGAGCGGCGATTTTCTGCAAGGCGTTATAACTTTTTTCGTGATCAACAAACAAAGCCCGTCCTTTCACAAATTTCAAACTGTTCAGATGCAATTCCATTTCACGAACGGATGACTCGTATAACGTGCTGTTTATCACAATTTTTTTGCTGTTTTTTACTGTTTTAACAGCCGGCACATTTTTAGGGGCAACAGCCGATACGGTTTTGGAATCTTCCTGAACAACAATATCATTCAACTTGCCAATCTGAGGCGTATTTCCCTGATTTACTGCCTCTGTTTGATTTGCATTTCCCTGATTTACTGCATCCGTTTGATTTGCATTCTCCTGATTTTGAACACTTATACTGCGCAAATATTCCTGATATGCCTCATATTCCTGTTTTTTTATTTCCTGATCCTGCACATATTTATCCCATCGTTGAATTTGCAAATCCAGTTCAAAATCAATATAATAATTATACTCATTTTGAGATGTTTTCGTGCTGTCTTTCGTTTTTGTTGGCGGACAGCCGTTGTCCACATGTGCTCCGAGTTCATTCGGGCATGCGTCCATATCGTCGGGCAAGCCATCGTTATCGGTATCGGGACAGCCCTTAAACTGTGGCAAACCGGCAATATTTGGGCATTCGTCCAAATGATCGGGTATGCCGTCGCCATCGCTGTCGGGGCAGCCTTTGGTTTCTACCTGACCTTTTACGTTAGGGCAATCGTCCTCGTTATCGGGAACGCCGTCGCCGTCGGAATCTTTCGACACTACTTTTATTCTCTTTTTTTCGATAAATACGTCATCTTTCCCAAACGCATTCACACTAAATATCAGAATAACAATAACATATATAAATAAACCACCTATTTTCATGCTGCAAATATACAACGATATAGAGTGAGAAAATATTAAAAAGTGTGAAATTTTCTTAATAAGGCGATGTTTTCCACGTGCGCAGTATGTGGAAACATATCTACTGGCTGCATTTCAACAAGATAATATTTTTCGGAAAGCAGAGCAATATCTCGCGCCTGAGTTGCCGGATTGCAACTGACATAAATTATTTTGTCGGGGGCAATTTCCATCAATTTTTGAGGAATCGACGGATGAAGTCCGGCTCGCGGAGGGTCGAGTATAATCACGTCCGGAGAGCCGTTTGTTGCGATAAACTCATTCGTCATCACATCTTTAATATCGCCCGCATAGAATACGGCATTCTCAATTCCATTGAGCGCTGCATTTGCCCGCGCATCGTCAATCGCTTCGGAAACATATTCTATACCAACAACTTTACCAACATTTGCAGCAACAAAGCAGGCAATTGTTCCCGTTCCTGTGTACAGGTCGTAAACCGTTTCATTTCCTTTGAAATCGGCATATTTGCGAACACAGTCGTAGAGAACATACGCCTGTTCGGAGTTGGTCTGATAGAACGATTTAGCCCCAATGCGAAAGGTCAGATTTTCCATTTTTTCTTCGATAAACGGTTTTCCCGCATGGCACAGCACCTCCAAATCGCCAATATTGTCGTTCATCTTTGGATTGATGGCATATTGCAGCGAAGTTGGCGCAAATTTTTCGTTCAGATTATCAAGAAAATCATGTATTTTGTTTTTGTCGTAATATGCAAAAACAACAACAAGCATTGTTTCGCCCGTCGATGATGTTCTGACAATCAGGTTTCTCAGAAAACCGGTTTTATTTTTGACGTCAAAAAATTCGTAACCATGGCTCAATGCATATCGTTTTGCCTCGTTGCGTATTTCGTTCGACGGCGACGCCTGCAACATACAGCGTTCGAGGTCAAGTACTTTGTCGAAACGTCCCGAAACGTGGAAGCCCAAAGCGTTGAGTTCGAGCGCACCTTCGTTGCCAATCTCCTCTTTTGTCAGCCATCGTTTGTTCGAAAAGGTAAATTCCAGTTTGTTACGATAAAATATTGTTTTTCCCGACGGAAGAATTGGTTTCACAACAGGCATTTCAACGCCTCCAATACGCTGAAACTGATCGACAACCTGTTTTGCCTTGTATTTCAACTGTTCCGAATACGGCATTCGTTGCGACACGCAACCGCCGCAATCGCCAAAATGTCTGCAAAATGGCTGAACCGACAATTCGGATGGCTTGACTATCTGTGTTACAGTTCCTTCCGCGTAGTTTTTTTTGCGGCGGATACGCAGATTAACAATATCGCCCGGAATGGCGTCATCTACAAAAATCACCATGCCGTTGTCCTTTGCAATGGCTTTTCCTTCCGCTGCAAAATCAACAATTTCAACATTTTCCAATTCGATAATTTTCATTGACATCTATTTAATTATTACACACAAAATCCCCTGACGCGCAACTGCGCGACAGGGGAAACATTTGAACACGCAGGTTTAATTGAAATTATCCAACGCGGCAATTTGCTGTTGAATAAAATCCTTAGTATTTTCGGAAACATTGACAGTTACCGACATATCGGCAGATATGGTGATATTCAGCATTCCGTAATAGAATTTCCCTTTGTGGAACATTACCACAAAAATTTTGCCCTCTTTTCCAATCGGCATCGAATCGTCGTAACTTTTGATGCTGTTTGGTCCGGATTTACTGTAAAACTGGGCTACCACGTTATCGCCTTTGGCACAGAAGAATACATAGAGACCTCCTTTGTCTTGCAGCAAAGAGGCAATACTGCCTGTCATTCCGCCAATATTCACGGTAACAGTTGTTTTGGGGGCAGTATCTTCCCAGTATATATCGCAGTTAAACCAGCCAAGTTTACCAATATCGAACATAAATACGCCCTGACCTTCGAGAAAATTCTGTTTGTTGTCGGTGCCGTCCTGTTCCTGTTCCCAAGCAAAAGAATCGTCGTCGTTACCCGCCTCGCCGGCGGCTTGCCAAAGTTGGGAATAGCCTCTGTCAGTGTTGGTTTTCATTTCAACACGAACAGGGTTTGCAAGAGTTTTGTCCAGATTTTCGCCGTTTTGAGTGGCGTTAATATGGAAAAATCCGTCGGAGAGCAAAGGTTTGCCGCTCACGTGATTGGTATTTGTCAAATTAAAGATAATTTCACTGCGTTGATGTATCTCTTTAATTTCCACCGCGAAATCTCCGGTAATGGGATTCCCGTTTTTCGTAAAAGTTCCGGGTTGAATTATAAACTTCGACCCTTTCGACGTGATTACAGTGTCGGGTAAATTTGAGGTGTTGAGCGTCCGTTTTTGCACGACCGAAAACTCATCGATAAAATCTTTTGCCTCATAATTTTCCAAAACTGTTTCGTCTTCATTACCCAATTCGCAACCTGCGAATGTAACACATGCCAACAATATGGCATAAAATACAATATGTTTCATTTTTTGAAATTTAATTATTATAAATATACCGTTAAGATGCAGTTTGTGCATAAAACGTTGCATTGACTTATAATTTTTTTGAAATTTTTCTCATTCCGTTGCTGCAAACTTATTTTTCCACACGTTTCACCTCTTCTACTCCTCTTATATTCTGTACTTTATTAATCAAAGTTTTCAAATCTTCCAAATCGTGGACATAGAGTTCGATAAAGCCCTCAAAAATTCCGTCGTGGCTGGCGAGTTCAAGTTTGCGTATATTGACGTTTAACTGTGTTGTGATTATCTCCGTCAAGTCCTTGAGCAGCCCTACTCTGTCCACTCCTCTTATTGCCAAAACAGCCAGAAACGAAAGTATTTTATGTGTGCTCCATTTAGCGCTGACAATTTTTTCGGCATGTTGGGCTGCAAATCGCGTGGCTTCGGCGCATTTTTTCTTGTGAACCATTACCGACGTCGAAAAATCATCGATAAAGGCAATGATTTCATCGCCCGGAATTGGGTTGCAACATTCGGCTATCTTATACAACAGGTTGTTGTCTTCTTTAAGTAGATATGTTTGTTTTGTGTCGATTTTACCGACCTGCTGCGCAGGACGGCGGCGGGGTTTGCTGCCAATACCGAGCTGGATACCCAAGTATTGCACCCACTTCATTGGTGTATTTTCTCTCAATATTTTGTTAAAATCCACCAAGTCGATTAAACCTGCACCGACATTGCTGAACAATTCTTCCTTATTATTCTGTCGATATGCTTCGATAAGTTTGCGATAGGTGCGCGAGTTTGGTTGTATGCCCGATTCGTTAAGTTTTTGGTCGATAATTTCTTTGCCTTTTTTGCTATGTTCTTTGATTTGAGATTTGAGTGCTGTTTTTATAAGACTCTTAGCCTTCATGGTGGTAGCATAGTTGAGCCACTCTTTTTGTGGTTTCTGGTTTTTGGTGGTGATAATTTCGACCTGATCGGTGGTTGTGAGAACGTGATTTAGCGGAACTAACTTGTAGTTTACTTTACCGGCTATTGCTCGATTACCGATTTCGGAATGGATATAATAGGCAAAATCGAGGACGGTGGCGCCTTTAGGCAGCAGTACCTCCTCGCCTTTTGGGGTATAGACATATATTTCTGGCACAAATGTTTCAATAATATCGGTAACAAACTCTTCTGCGTCCGATTCATCTGTATGGGTAATGCTATCGCGGATTTTTTGCAGCCAGTCGTCAAGGTTTTTTTCTTTGTATTTCCAGTGGACAGCGATACCTTTTTCGGCAACCTCGTCCATGCGTTCTGTTCTGATTTGCACTTCCATCCATTGTCCTTGCGACGCCATTAGAGTACAGTGCAATGCTTCGTAGCCGTTTGCTTTTGGCGTACCAACCCAATCGCGCAGGCGATCGAGTTTTGAGCGGTAGATTTCGGTAATTAGCGAGTATATAGCCCAGCACTGAGTTCTTTCCGGCACTCCTTCCTTTGGCTTGAATACTATGCGTATAGCAAAAAGATCGAATACTTCTTCAAATGGAATATTCTTTTTCTGCATTTTTCGCCAGATTGAATATACCGACTTGAAACGACTGCTGATATGGAACTCAATTTCTGCCTCATGTAATCGCTTAATTATTGGTTCTTCAAAGATTTGTATAAAACTTTCGCTTTCCAATTCTTTCTGTCCTATACGATTTTTTATTTCTGCATATTTCTCCGGCTCGTAGTATTTCAGGCAAAGGTCTTCGAGTTCGATTTTTATAGAGTACAATCCCAGACGTTCGGCAAGCGGAGCGAAGAAGACAAGTGTTTCGCTTGCAATCTGGAACTGTTTTCTTTCGGACATCGGGTCGAGAGTGCGCATATTATGTAGGCGGTCGGCAATCTTTATCATGATGGTGCTGACGTCTGTGTTGATTGTCATTAGTATTTTTTTGAAATTTACCGCCTGTTTAGACTTGTCGAATACGCCCTCTATCTTTGTGAGACCATCGACCATCTCTGCGATCTTGTCGCCGAAGCTGTATCGAATATCGCTCACCGTAGTGTCTGTGTCCTCTACAACATCGTGAAGGAGAGCAGCGCAAATGGCATTTTCGTCGAGGTTCATCTCATGCAGAACAATGGATGCGACTGCCAGAGGATGAAAAATATATGGCTCGCCCATTTTCCTGCGTATGCCCATGTGAGCATTGTTTGCAAAATCAAATGCTTTACGAATTTTTCCCTTTCCTTCATCCGAACAGTTCACAGATTGAATTAATTCGTTAAGTTGCCGTTCTATTTCCTGTTTTTCATCACTTGTTAATAAAAGAGATTTCATGATTTAATAATTTAGTTATATCTTATTCAGTTCTATTTCTCTCAATAATATGTTATATTCCGTGTTCGCACAAATATATTGCCCGAAAAATTATATTCAACACAAACTTTCCAGTTATTTTTATTGTCATAGACATATTCGTAGCGATTTTTTTCCACTTCTCCATTTACATTTATCTCGGTTTCGGCAACCATATCTCCGTTAATATTATATCCGTATGTAGTTTCGGCAATCTGTTTCACACCGCTGTATATCTTTTTACTGATAATTTTTCCATGTACATCGTATCGATATATGCAAGATGAACTGTTCTCTGTTTCTGTTTTTTCGTCCATAGAATACGAATAATGTGTTTCGGTATAACCATTTTCCATAAACGTTATTTTGTGTACTAATCTGTTGCGTGTATCATAGCTATAATTTATTTTAGATACTACAGTACCATCTGTTAAAAACTGTTTCTCGTTTAAAATGCGACCATTACCATATATCTTATTTATGCTCGATATTTGCTTTCCATTTCGGTCAAAGTATTCTTCAAGCAGAAGAGTATCGGACAAATAGTTAAATTTAGTCAGAATATATTCGTTTTCCTTAAATGAAAAAGGAAAAACATTCATAAGAGAATCAGTATTTATCGAGTCGTTTAGCAATGTAAAGTCGTTTATATTTAAAATCAGGTTTTTTTCTATTGATTTATATCGGGAATAATAGTCAAATTCATATCTGTTTTCATAAATCTTCTTTTTAAGAATTATACTGTCGAGAACATTTTGAGCAAGATAGAAGCGTTCTTCCATGATTTTTGGTTTAAATCGGATACCTAAACTGTCGGCGTCGCTGATTGATATGCGCTCACTGCACGATACAAGTACTGCAAATATTAGTATTATAATTATTCTGTTCATAAGTTTTATTAATTTTATCAGGTAAGTTACTATTTATTTAAGTTGTAGATATATGCTTGAATTGCATATAATACAATAAATATCAGAACCGACAGGACATTGTGCGGAAATAATATTACACAATGTCCCAGCCTGTTCTTTTTTATAGATACTAATTATGATAAAAAAACAAATTTTATTTTACACTATTTGTGGAAAAACTATTGAAAATATCAGTACTGCAAGCCCTATAACAAGAGTTACTATTGTTTTAGTGCCTACGCCTGTCCATTCCTTTAATATTATGCCCCAGACATTGCTGAACAGCACTATGAGCGACATTAAAATACTGAACGAGAAGGCAAGCATTGTCGGATTTCCTGTCAGGAAACTTTGTCCGACTCCAAGTCCAAAGAACTGCGAATACCACAATCCGCCTGCAATGGCGCAGAAAAGCAGATTGTTTAACAATGTTTTTGTTGAAACGGAGAAATACTGTCGTCCTGTTTTATTTTTTATATTCTGATAGATACAGTACACAGCATTTGCAATGAAACCGCCAAAGGTAACGAGCATGGTTGCAGGCAGCCCTGCATAGAGACCATCGACTTTTACAACCTCTACAAGATGAGTTTTTAGCCCCGCATTGAGCCCGAGATTAAAACAAGCGCTCATTACGCCTGCAAGTACGGCAATAATTAAGCCTTTTTTGAGAGCAAAATCAGCCACCGCCTTCTTTTTTTCCTCTTCCGACATATTTTGAGACTTCAAAGCTCCTGCGTAGCCAATAATTGCTATACCTGCCAATGCAATACTTACGCCTATTGCAAGCAGTAAAGAGAACTTTTCGGCGTCGGGAAAGAGTTGTGGGAGCAGCGACGGTATCAGTGTACCGAAAGCCGAACACATACCTAAGGCAAGCGATTGCCCTAAGGCTACGCCAAGATATCGCATACTAAGCCCGAAAGTGAGGCCTCCTATGCCCCAGAGCGCTCCGAAACACATTGTTTTTAAAGCGACTCCGCTACCTGCGCTGCTGATAATAGAGAATAGGCTGCTGCCTGCTGGAACGGAAAGTAAAGCGCCTGCAAGTGGAAACAATATCCATGCAAAAATTCCCTGTGTGAGCCAGAAACATTCCCATGCCCAGCTTCGCACTTTTTTAATCGGCACATACGAACCTGACTGTCCAAAGGCGCCAATTGCAATAATTAATAATCCTGTAAATATTTCCATAATCTTATTCTATTTATTAAATTAATTTTTCAATTGTTTATTTATCTACACTGTCGAGAATGGCTATTGCGCGTATTGGCGAACCGTCGCGTCCTTGTAGTTTTAAAGGAAGAGCAAAGAAAGTAAATTCTTCGCTGTTTGGCAATTTGCCAAGGTTAGTAAGACCTTCAACAATCAAACAACCACAGCCAAGCATTTTCAGGTGAACATATTTCCAGTCTTTTCCGTTAGGAGTTGGAATATCCATGCCAACAATGTTTACCTGCTTTTTAACAAACCAATCGGCAAGTTCTTTACTGATATACTGAAATCCTGAGAAGTATTCCTTATTAGGAAAATACTTATCCCAACCGGTATGTATTAGAATATTACATCCTTTTTCTATAAAAACGCTTTCAGGCTGAAGGTCGTCGGGAACAATTGCTTCGCCCGGCTTCTTCCATGTCATATCAATCTTTACCGCTCGAACAATCAATCGTTCAAGAGGTATCTCATCCACACACATACCATTATTATAAAAATGACGAGGCGCGTCGATATGAGTACCCTGATGCGTTGAAGTTTTAAGATGCGACAGGTTATAACCCATTGTTTCGAGAGTAGAATGCCACGAAATTGAGCATTGCGGGTCGAGTGGCATCGTTGGTGCGCCATCGAACATCGGAGCTGTTAAGTCTATTATTTTTCCTATCTTCATAATTTATAATCTTTATTTATCAATTTATTCATTACATTTTATAATAATTAATCATAAAATGATAACAATTAACCTTCATAAAATACTAATTAATCACTAATCACTAAACATTAATCATTAATTTACTCGCTGCCGGCAAAGTTAGCGGTCTTACCCAGCCCTTCAGGACCCATGGCGAGGTATCCAGAGTCGGCAAAAAGGTCATGACCTGTTATAACGGCAGCGTCGTCGCTCAATAGATAGGCTATTGCAGATGCAATTTGCGCAGGCTCCTGTAAAGTTTGCAGAAGATGATATTCGTTCCACGCATTTGGTACGCTCTGACGTGTGCCATCGGGAGTTGCCTTAGCCACTTCGTCGGTCCATACCCAGCCCGGACTGACACAATTGACGCGGATAAATGGAGCAAGATCCATTGCGGCGCAACGTATCAACTGTTTCACAGCGCCCTTTGCTGCGTTGTATGTCCATCGGGCAGGCTGAGCAATATGCCCCGAAATGCTCGACACGCAAACAATGGCGCCTTCCTTTTTCTTTCTCTGCTTCACAAACTCGGCAATCATCCTTGCGTATGCCGCTGGACCAGCCATAAAGACGTGTATCCAGTCGTCGTAAGTAGCATCCATTGCCTTTGCAGTGAACGGGAATGCATTATTGATAAGGAAGTCTGGGTCGCCGAATAGTTTTCGGGTCTCTTCAACCAGAATTGCAGGTGTTTCCCTATCTTCAACATCGCAGGCAATAAAAGCAATCATGCCAGCATAACGCTGTTTCAGCTCGCCATGTACTTCTTTCCCTACTTCTTTATTTCTACCGCAAAACAACACGTTTACCCCTTCGTTGAGCAAACGCTCTACTGTTGCTTTGCCAATACCTCTTGAACCGCCCGTTACTATGGCGGTTTTACCTTTTAATCCATTCATATTATGATTTTTTTTCTTCGTCTTCTTCTTTCATGTCTGCATTTTTACCTCTATCGAGTATTGCTTTGTAACGTTCGGTAACAACATTAATGTCGCGCACAAAATTTTCATACGTTGCAATACCATTAACACGCACCAGAGCTTCAATTTGGTCGAGAATATTACGAAATTCTTTATCAACCAATTTTCTGGCGGACTTCATACGTACAGTAGGACGCTTTGCCAATTCATTGTATCGGGCAGTCATCAACTGTTTAAATTTGTTATTTTCCACTCCAAGTTGCGCAACCCATTCCGTCATTCCAAGCGTCGATATATCGGCGGAAAGATTATCATTCAGTTCACGCAACAAATCGTCGATGGCTGCTGTTTCATCGTCCATAGCCTTAACTGTTAAGTTTCCATAATGAGAAATCACTACTTCGACACGACGAGCAGCCGATTTTTTATCGGCATTAAAGTGGTTTATTAAAGCCTTGATAGCATCGCATACTCCTCGATAGATAGAGTTGCGTACATCATTTTGCTTTACGATATCAGTGGTAAAGGAGCTTTTTGTGATAAGATCGAGCACCGAAACCTCTTTATCGTAGTTGTCCTTATACAAAACATACTCCGCTTCTACATTAAGCGTTTCAGGATTGTACTTCATAAATATACCAATCACTGTTTCATGGTATTCAACATGCCTTTCATTGCGCATGCTCTCGTAACTTAGTCTTTTTATCAATTTTTCCATTGCATTAAGATTTAATTCGACAATTATTTTTTTTACTTATTATTGTATAAATTTAATATATTTTTAATTATTAAATGCTATTTTATTATGAATATAGAGTAGTTTATATTTATCGACCTGTAATAAAAATCGACATACTACCATGTTTAACCAATTAAATATTGATAAAACAGTGCTAACTGAATATTTCAACAAAAAAAAGCCTGTGGTAAATATCATAAAAATTAAAATATAAAAAAGGAGCTCACTGATATTTATTATCCACAGGCTAATATATGTTGAATTTGAAATAATATTTTTTAAAAAATTATTATCTAAATTAGTATATTTTACCTTTGTTGAAAAATATTTGGCATAATAAGAATCTCCTGAATTAAAAAACAATTCATCAATTAAACATCCTTCATTAATAAAATCATCAACAAATATTTCATTGACACAATCAGAGCATTCTGAAACCGTCGCCGAGCCTTCGGCAGCACAGTCAGAGCATTCTGAAACCTTCACCGAATATTCGGTAGCACAGTCAGAGCATTCTGAAACATTCGCCGAGCCTTCGGCAGCATAGTCAGAGCATTCTGAAACCGTTGCCAACCTCTCGGTGGCGTAGTCAGAGCATTCTGAAACCTTCGCTAACCTCTCGTTGGCGTAGTCAGAGCATTCTGAAATCATCGCCAACCTCTCGGCAGCGCAGTCAGAGTACTCTAAAGTATTCGCCAACCTTTCGGTGGCGCAATCAGAGTACTCTAAAATCTTCGCCGAATTATTAATGATATGTTTAGTTTTTATTTCTTTCGCTTTCATGATACAATTTATTAATGATTAATGAATAGTGATTAATGATTAATTTAATTATTTTGTAATTTTCAACTATTAATTCTTAATTCTTAATTCTTAATTTTTAATTAAACATGTACAATATTTCGTGGAATTTTACCAGCCAGCACATCTGCGGCGTTCTCAACCGGACGGGTTTTCAGTTCGTAGAGCGATTGCTCAGAATAATATCCGGCATGAGGCGTCAAAACAACGTTATCGAGCGCTATTAGCGGATGATTTGCAGGCAATGGCTCAGTTTCAAACACATCGAGACCTGCGCCGCGAATAGTTTTGTTTGTCAGAGCAGTTATAAGAGCCTCAGTATCCACCACTCCGCCACGCGAAGTATTTATCAAAACAGCCTCCGGTTTCATCTGTGCAAGTGCGGCAGCATTGATAAGATGGCGTGTTGATTGCATCAGAGGCACATGCAGCGACACAACATCGCTCATCGACAGTAATTCATTAAAAGTAACAACAGAAATACCGTCATCGGTTGTTGTTCCGGGAGTAAAAGCAATGTCGGTACCTATAACTTTATAGCCTATTCCACGCGCTTTTTTTGCTGTTGCCCGCGCAATTCTACCCATTCCAACAATTCCGAACACAAGTCCTTCGATACGTCGGAGCGGTTTAACCGAGGCAAGGCTATAGTCGCCGCTGCGAATGGCACGGTCGAGCCGTACAACTCCGCGATGCAGAGCCAAAGTCAGCGCAATTGCCTGATCCGATACTTCCTGAAAGGAATAATCAGGAACGTTGCACACAGTTATGCCACGCTCTGCGCAGGCGGCAAGGTCAATACTGTCCACGCCAACACCATATTCACTCACTACCTTTACATTAGGCGCTGCATCCAATACTCTGCTACTGACGGGTGCATACTGAACAATAATAGCATCGGCATCCTGAACTACGGAAATTACATCCTCCTCAGTTTTGCACTGTTTAGGTTTATCAATCTCGAAACCATAGCGATTGGCTACACTGCGTTCAAGATTTATTTCTCCAAGATTACTGTCGATAATTACTATTTTCATACCTTATATATATAGCTATTCAAAATCCTTCATAAATTCTCTCAACTTCTCGCGCTTGTTTGCGGGATATGAAATGAATGGAAAAGTCATCACATCGCTGCTGAAAATTTCTCTATCCTGCAAAACAGCCTTTGTTGTTGCAAGGAAAGGCGAATGAAACCAGAGAATGTCCATTAGTTTATCCACTTTTTGCTGACATAGTTTCATCAGCTCAAAATCGTTAAAACGTGTTGCATTAGCCCATAGTACAAAGAGTTTCGGGGCAATATTCGGTAAAATTCCAACGCAACCATTACCTCCCGACAATACCGTGTAGAGAAAATTGTTATCGTAGGCGCAAAAAATCTGAAATTCCGGAAATTCGGGCTTAATCTTTTTGATAAGATCGACTGTATGAGCCATATCCGGCACAGTATCCTTTATACCTATTATATTACGGTGCTTTCGGGCAAGTTTTAAAACTGTACCTGCATCGATAGAATAACTTGTTCTGTCGGGAAAATTGTAGAGATAAATATTTCCCTTAACACGATTTGCCACAGCAGAATAGTACTGATAAATGCTGTCAGCCGACAGACCATAGTAAAAAGGACTGACAACAATGACTGCGTCGGCTCCGTTTTCAAAGGCAAAGTTCGACAGACTGACAGTTTCATCGATATTCATTGTACCTGTACCGACAATAAATTCAGCTCTGTTTTTAATAACCGCAGATGCGGCTTTAATCAGTCGCCTCTTTTCGGCGTCGGCAATGTGAGGAAACTCGCCGGAAGTGCCAAAAACAGCAATTCCGTCCATACCATTATAGATAAGGTTACCGTAAAGTTTCAGACAGGAATCGATGTCTATTTCGTTTTCATTACGTAGAGCCGTCAAAGCGGGTGCAACATATTTAATCATAAAAAATCAACTAACATTTTATATTTTATACCTGTTTTCTTTGCCTGATGAAGGCTCAGAAAAACGATGTAAAAGTATGAATAATTTTTCACATAGAAACAATTTTTTTTAAAAAAATGTTTCAAAGTCATGTTTCAACCAATAGAAAGTATCTAAGTAACAGGTGATAAGATTTTGAAATTTTTTTTCATTTTTTTTGTTAAACGAGGCAATTTTTGTGATAAAAAAGGTCGCGAAAAAGAAAAAAAATCAAAAATCAAAGGAAAATTTTCAGTCGATATTCAGAAAAATTCTATGCGTTTTAGGTATAGTGCGATTGCCCGTCAAAGCATGTGTTTTTGATTTTCGAAAAAAGATATTACCTTTGCCACGATTTTTTAACATATATCTTATGAAAAATTATGAATACGATATTACTGAAAAAGTTTTTTCAACAGCAAGCAAACAGGATCTGATTGATGAGGAGAACAACCGGTTGGATTCTAACAGGAATATCAATTTTTATGAAGATCAGGAGGAGCGCTGTGAACATTTTGATGAGATTGAAGAGGGTGAATTTTATCCGGTTGATGAAATACATCAAGAGATTATAGAGATTTTTGAAAAAAATCGTTCAATTTAATCGGGATAAGTATTTTGTACTTCTGAAAAAAAGAATTAATTTTGCAAAAATTTTTATACTGTTATATTATGGAAAATAATGAATATCAAGATCCGGAAAATGTATCTAACGTATTAAAAGATCCGGAAGTAGCATATAAGACAAAACAATCGTCGGAAAGTGAATCGGATACAGTTTATCCAACAAAAACCTCGTCCGAATGGGATCCGAATGTGCCTTTTCATGGTACTCAAGAGGAATGGTGGTATCATTTTCATGAGATTGAGCAGGGTGAGTTTTATCCGGTTGAGGAAGTACATCAAAGTATTAGAGAATGGTTGAAGAACAAAAAGAAGTAATTGTATCAAAATCTTATAAAGATCATTTAAATTTAATAATTGAATATAGTAATGAAATATTCGGATACAATCAATCTGAAAAGTATTTAAACATTATTATATATCTTGTTGAACGACTTTATTATAATTATGGAATGTATCCAGAGTGTTGTCATCTTGCAACTAAAAAGCGAATATATCGTAATATTATACTTGATTCACATCTTATTATTTACATGATTACAGTATTACGTATTGAAGTTTTAGATATTATTCATTCAGCCTCAAGTATCAGAAAGATTCGTGGAATACGAAGTATAAGAATACCAAAGTAAGTAAAATAAGATTTCGATTTTGCAAATTAAATTAAAAGTATTACTTTTGTGCGTTAATTAATTTATACTAAAAATTAAAAAGATATTGATATGAAGAAAGTTATAACTATTATTATGCTTGTGTTTGCAGCTATTATTTCTGCAAATGGACAGAAAACCGACAACTATGTAGATTATGTGAATCCATTAATGGGCTCACTATCCAAGATGTCGCTTTCAACCGGAAATACTTATCCGGCAATCGCTATGCCATGGGGAATGAACTTCTGGACTCCCCAAACAGGAAAAATTGGAGACGGATGGGCTTATACTTATACGGCAGACAAAATTTGCGGCTTTAAACAGACACATCAGCCAAGCCCGTGGATTAACGATTACGGTCAATTTGCCATTATGCCGATTACCGGACGCGCAGTGTTTGAGCGCGATAAACGTGAAAGCTGGTTTGCACACAAGGCTGAGACGGTAAAACCTCATTATTATAAGGTATATCTCGCCGATCATGACGTGGTTACCGAACTTGCTCCAACCGAACGTGCTGCAATTTTTCGTTTCACATTTCCTCAAACCGACAGCGCTTTTGTTGTTATCGATGCTTTCGACAAAGGCTCGTATGTAAGAATAATACCCGAAAAGAACAGAATAGAAGGATATACAACAAAAAACAGTGGCGGAGTGCCGTCAAACTTCAAAAACTGGTTTGTTATCGAATTCGATAAGTCGTTCAGCAATATATCAAGCGTTGGTCGAGACACAATTTACAGAAACCGCAAAGAAAGTTTGAGCGAACATGCAGGCTGTATCGTGGGCTTTGCAACAAAAAAAGGCGAAACAGTTCACGCTCGCGTAGCCTCATCGTTTATAAGTATAGCACAGGCAGATATAAATCTCAAAGAAACAGGCAAAAAAACCTTCGACGAGGTTTGCGAAGCCGGTCGCAACAGATGGAACGATGTTCTCGGACGAATAGTTGTCGAAGATGACAATATCGATAATCTGCGAACTTTCTATTCCTGTCTCTATCGTTCAACACTGTTTCCACGTAGTTTTTATGAAATTGACGAAGCAGGTAAAATTGTACATTACAGCCCCTTCGACGGGAAGATACACAGTGGTTATTTGTTTACCGACACAGGTTTTTGGGACACATTCCGCTGCCTGTTCCCCTTTCTCAATCTGATGTATCCCGAAATGAATATCAAGATGCAGGAGGGTTTGGTAAATACATATTTAGAGAGCGGATTTCTGCCCGAATGGGCAAGTCCGGGACATCGTAACTGCATGGTAGGAAACAATTCCGCCTCAGTTGTTGCCGATGCATACCTGAAAGGTTTACGCGGCTACGATATAGAAACGCTCTGGAAAGCAGTATTGCACGGAGCAAACAACGTCCACCCGAAGGTAGAATCAACAGGACGACTTGGACACGAATACTATAACAGAATAGGCTATGTGCCATACGATGTAAAAATACGTGAAAGCGTTGCCCGTACACTCGAATATGCTTTCGACGATTGGTCGATATACCGTCTTGGCAAGGCGCTGAACAAGCCTGAATCTGAAATCGGTATCTATGCCAAACGAGCAATGAACTACAAAAATGTGTTTGATCGGGAGCATCTACTAATGCGAGGAAGGAATAAAGACGGCTCGTTTCAGTCGCCATTCAACCCGTTAAAGTGGGGCGACGCCTTCACCGAAGGGAACAGCTGGCACTATACCTGGTCGGTGTTCCACGATCCGCAGGGTTTAATCGACTTGATGGGCGGCAAAAAGCACTTCAACTTAATGCTGGACTCGGTATTCAACGTTCCGCCACTGTTCGACGCGAGTTACTATGGCGGCGTAATCCACGAAATCCGCGAAATGCAAATAATGAATATGGGCAATTATGCACATGGCAATCAGCCGATACAGCACATGATATATATGTACAACTATTCGGGAGAGCCATGGAAAGCGCAATACTGGACAAGAGAAACAATGGACAAGCTCTACTCAGCCACTCCCGACGGTTATTGCGGGGACGAAGATAACGGTCAAACCTCCGCATGGTATGTTTTTTCTGCCATGGGCTTCTATCCGGTATGTCCGGGCTCTGGGGAATATGTGCTTGGCGCACCGCTGTTTAAGAAAGTAACACTGAATTTGCATAACGGCAAAAAGGTAACCATAGAAGCGCCAAATAACAGCAAAACCACACGATATATATCATCGATGAGCGTCAATGGAAAGAGTTACACAAAGAATTATTTGCCACACGATATGCTTATAACTGGTGCGGCAATCAAATATAAAATGGATACAACGCCAACAACTTCGCGCGGCGTCAATGAAAGTGATTTTCCATATTCATTTTCACGAGAAAAATAAGCAGTGGGCAGTGATTAGTGATTAGCGGCGGCGGCGGACAGAATAATGCCAAACATTAACACAAATCAGAAGACTTTGTGTATCTTCGTGTAATAATCTTTTTGTTACACGAAGATACAAGTTATTCATTTCGTATTATTAATTCAATCAGGCACATACAGTTTGCCCAGCGATTCTGGTACGTGAAAATCGGGCTGGGCGGTTGGCGGCGCTTGCCAAGTTTGCCAGTTTTCGACAATTGTTCCGTTGCTGTTGGAATATTCGGCTCGGTATGCTCCGAAATACAGTGTGTTATTGTGCATCAAGCCCGAAAGGAAGGTTTTGGGAACGGCAATTTCCACTGTATATCCCTGATTCAGACTGTGCGGAACGACGCGAGTTGCTGCGGCAGCGTAGCTCGGGGGCTCGTCCCAGTCGTATTTGTATTTGCGATAATTACTGCACGAATAGGCAAGCGTTCTGCCCTCTGCATCAACCTCAAAACAGTAATATTCCTGCATCAGGCTGTCCTTCGAGAAAAACAGTTCCACGCGGTCGCCCTTTGCTATGTCAAGTTCGTTATCAATATTGGGAATGCACACAATATCAGTATCATTTACCTCATACAAAAAATAAACATTCCGGCTGTCGTGCAGCATCGACAGCGAAGTTGCGGGACGCACTTCGCTCCATGGATTGCTGAACGGAGATATGCGAATGGTATTGCGCCATGCCTTTTCGTTGGGGCTGCCATCGACGGCAATCAGTCCGTCGTCGATGCGTTTACCAAGTCGCAGCTGTTTTCTGGGCGGCTGTAAATTCGTCTGTTTGTGTGCGGTATCGTCAATGGCATAGGTTTTCAGTCCCAAGCCGTATTCATTCAAAAACGCCATATCGTATCCGTACCGTTCCAGATAAACCCTGTCCACGCCGGCTGAGAATGTGGTAATATTGCGGATACCGAGTTTGGCATATTCGTCGATATCTGCCTCAAACACAGCCCTGTTCCACGGGACTTTCACCAGAGGCTTCATGTAGTTGCCATGCAGATAAATATCAAGCCAGTACTCCAGAACTATGGCTGTTTCTGTCGGAAAAACTTTCAGGTTATCTTTCAGATACTGTAGATATTGCGGGGCGTCGTCGGGCAGAGGTTTTTCATATTTGCGGCTGATGGGTGCAAATTCCAGAAAAATACCTTCGTCGGGTTTCACCTTAACGGGCGCCGGCCAAGTGTTTCTATACGACAGATGAGCGAGTTGCGCTTTGGGGTCGATTTTGCGCAGGGCTTTAAGCATTCTGTTTTCAACAATCAGAGCCTGTTCGCTGTCAGAGTATTGCGCACATTTGGAACAGGCGCACATTGGTTTGACGTCGTCAATCCAGTAATAATAACGATGATTGGTGGCGGGCAATAGACGGGCGTATTTCACGGCGTTTGCCGCCACCGTGTCGAGCGCCCGCTGCGAATGGACGCACAGATTACAGTCTTTTACTCGACGTCCGTTTTTGTCCATGCGAAACATTGTGCTGTCAATATCAAACAGATGACGTGGCAAAAGTTCGCTCATTGCATGAAGTTGATGTTCGACCGCAATTCCGTATTTTTTGCAATCAGCCATAAATTTTTGTCCGGCTTCCGACTGGATAAATTTGACAACCTGATTTGGAGTTATGTGTGTACCAATGGTATTGATACCGTTTTCGTGCGCCATCCGAGCCCAGTCGATTGTTTTCAGGTCGTCGGAAATCAGCACCACTCCGCGCATTGCAAAATACGGATCGTTTTTTTTGCAGGCGAATGTCATAATGCTCAAACACACAGCAATTGCCATGTACAGATAATATTTGCAGTTCATATTTTTATTTTTTATCATGATGTATGTCCATCAAGATAAGTGTTTTCCGACAGAAAATGTTTGTTTCCGTTTTCGTCGAAAGTATGTTCATACATGTTATCTTCAAAATTCTGAACATTGTCGATATTCAGTTTTATTTTAAACCGTTCGTATGCCGGAGTTTCCAAATCGGTGAGTTTTGAGTCGGAGAACTGCCCCGACACGCGGTCGGCAACCATAATTTTCGGGCTCGTTTGATTATTGATTTCCTGTCTGTTGCTTTTGTTTGTTTCAGGCGTTGCGGTATCGCTGTTTTTAACATCAAGGGTTTCTTCCTGAAGATATTCGTCCGTTTCTTCCTGAATATTGTCAAGGTCAAGGATTTTACTCATCGGGAAACCTGTGGCAATAACAGTTACGGCAATGTCTTCGCCCAGATCGTCGTCAATTGTAACGCCTTTTTTGCAGTCGGCATTACCTCCGGAGACGTCTGTGATATGCTGCATCAGTTTGTCGAGTTCACTGGAAACAATTGGTTTGGTTTTTTTTGACGAGGTGATGTTTACTATGATATTTTTAGCGCCGGTGATGTTGTTATCGTTCAGCAGCGGCGAATGAAGCGCCTGTTCTACTGCATCTACGGAACGGTTTTCGCCGGATGCCCGTCCCAAGCCCATGAGCGCCATTCCGCTGTTGGTCATAAAACGTTTAACATCGGCAAAGTCGATATTGATATATCCTTTACGTGTAATGAGTTCGGCAATGCTTTTGGCGGCGGTTGCCACAACTTCGTCCACTTTTTCAAAAGCGTCGAAAAGCGAGAGATCGGGGTATATTTCGTACATTCTCTGATTGTTGATAACCAGAAGTGAATCAACATGCTGTTTCAGTTCGTTCAAGCCCTTCACCGCGCGTCGATACCTTTCTTTGCCTTCGTCCTTGTAGGGCATTGTAACGATTGCAACGGTGAGGATATCCATTGTTTTGGCTTCCCGAGCAATGATAGGCGCTGCGCCTGTGCCGGTTCCGCCGCCCATTCCTGCGGCGATAAACACCATTTTGGTATTTTTTGCAAGCACAGCCCTGATGTCTTCGATGTCTTCTTCGGCGGCTTCTCGACCGGTGTTGGTGTCGCTGCCTGCGCCCAGTCCGTCGGTCAGTTTTTTGCCGAGCTGAATTTTTATTGGCACAGGACTTTCTTTAAGTACCTGTACATCAGTATTGCAGATGACAAAATCGACGCCTGCAATACCTTTGTTATACATGTTGTGAACGGCATTGTTGCCGCCTCCGCCCACGCCAATGACTTTGATTATCGAACTCTGTTCCGATTCCCAGTTGGAAGGGGTTGTTACTAAATCCATTAAATCCATTTGCTTTTCTTATTATTTATTTACAGGGACTTCTAATAATACTGTTTTGATTTTTACAATGAGCCGAAGTCCAATTAAAACTCTCGTAATATCTGTTAAAATTTTGCGCAAAATTATAACAAATAATTGTAATCAAACAATCATTTTTATATTATCTTGTATATCACGGCGTTCATCCTGTGTTCGGATGTATTTACAAGGCGTGGCGGCGAGTGTAAGCGCCTGTTCTTGGAATGTTAATGCCGCCAAAAACGCACATGGCTACAACAATACCGATTACTGCTTTTGTGTTAATTTTTAACATGTATAATGTTTGATTATCAAAATATTTATGTCCGTATTTAGTGTCTGTCCATAAAGTCAAAACACATATATAATGTTAATACAAAGCGCTTAGCAGAGGGCTGCGCTGTTAGCATGGCGGCTGCGGTTTTTGCATCTCATAGAGATGCATCGCTCGGTAGAACATCATCACACACACGCATTTGCATCCCGCAGGGATGCATCCTTACAGGATGCAGGAAATTCTTTGGCAACCGTTTCTACCGAGCGATGCAATCC
>JAITIA010000083.1 GCA_031279695.1 Prevotellaceae bacterium
TTGTGGTCGGCAGGAGTTCCCACTTTATATCTGTTCCACCCGCATATGTTGAATGCTCAATTATTGATTAGACAGTTAGGCATTTATTCAAGTCCGTATCTTTATCAAATTCCATAAAAATTGAAAAAAATGAAAACATTAATAACATTAATAATGATTGCTGTTCTTACTCAATGTTCAAATGGAGTTAAAACAGTTGCACAAACTTCTTTTAATAAAATTATTATGCAAAATATTTATGTAAATGAGTTGTCAAATGAATTATTGGAGCATTCCAACGAATTAGGGATGGATAGTACTAATAAATTAAATGTTTTTGAAATCTTGTATTTTCAAGAAATTTTGAAAACAACCAGTATATCTTTTGATTTTAAGGACAAAAAATATGCTATATGGGTCCAGGAGGGTTGCATTTTTCCAGTAAACAGAAATATTTCAATAATTTGAAAAAAAATAAGTATAAAATTCAAAACACCTTATATTTTATTAATTCTGTAGAAAAAGAAAAATACAACGATTATGATGTTATTGTAGTTTATTGGAGTAAAAAGTCTTATTCTATAGGCGACATCTTTAAAACATTTAAAAAAAATAAGTTTATGTTCAATTGTTCTCTCGTTAATAAATGCAACTCAAATGATATTTTGGAACAAACTGAAGAAAATTTGCTGTTGAACGAAACAGAGGGTGCGTATCTCAATAAAATTTTTGAAACTGCTCGAAATGATTTTGATTTTGTCAATAAGGAAATCGGGTTTTTAACAGGAAGTTCAGGGACAAAAAAGAGCAGTAAAGAACTTTATTTTGATATGCACGAAAAACATTCAACCAATGCAAACTCGCCCTGTGATAATGGCACACTATACATTTTCACTGCCACCCAAATAATTTTTACTATTATAATACTGCAACGTCTGGAAATAATAGCGCTTTCTTGTTTAGATATTTTCCGATGTATTGGTGGTGGTTAAACAAATAAAGATAATTATGAAGAGTTTATGTGTTTTTATATTTTTAATGGTTAGTGTTACAAATGCCATTTGTCAGAATAATAACAATCAAGTTGCTTCTGATGATACCGTAGTAGTTTCCGCTATTGATGCTCTTTTTATTTATCCATTAATAAGTGATAAGAATATTGAGGAACGCAAGAAAGCAGGAGTAGATTGTCATTTTATTTATCCCTTATTGATTTTGAACGATGTAATAATCAGAGAAGAAAAAAAAGTAAATTGTTTTAGAAATCGTTTTGAATTTGTTAATATAAAAAGAACAAAACGTATATCAAAAGCAGACGCCGAGAAAAAAGGTATTTCTAATGTGCCGAAAGACGGCGTGTTATTTGTTACTACCAAGAAAGGGTATTATTTTGATTTTTCTTGTGAATAATAAAAAAATCAAAAAAATCATTACCTTTGCACCGGATTTTTTAAGGTTCTTTTGAAGAAAAACAGCGAGGATTGAGAGGCGTAACCGTCTGTAATAATGTTTGATAAACATAAACGGGCGCATGTTCGACCCGCTGCTCGGTCGCTTCCTCTCGCCCGACCCTTACGTACAAATGCCGGATTTCAGCCAGAATTTTAACCGGTTGAAAAAAAGATTGAGGTGCTATTGATAAATCATCTATTAGACTATTATTATGAAATGAACGTCATAGCAATCAAAAGTCCCGCAGGGACGACACTTTATTCAGTGATTAACGATTAGTGATTAATGCCTGCGGAGGCTGACAGGCTGAGCCGTTTACGTCCCAGGCTGTCCGCCGCAGGCTTTAATCACTAATCACTAAACACGAATCACGCAAAAAGTCCCCTGAGGGACTTGGGAAACATAGCGGAGTTTTCAGCATAAATCAATAGCGACTCAATCTTTTTTTCATTTTTTTTGTATTTAATTTTGTCGGTTTAAAAATTCATATTACCTTTGTTCCCCGAAAAAAATATATATGTCGATGAAAAATATATTGTTAAAAAAATATTTGCCCTGTGCGGGCGCTGTGGCAATCTTTGTTGCCATATCGATGGCGTATTATATGCCCGAAATTTTCGAGAATAAAGCCCTTTATCAAAACGATGCTGTGGTAGGGGCAAATTACGGGGCGGAAATTAATGCCCATTACCAAAAAACCGGAGAACGGACATTGTGGACCAATGTCATGTTCGGCGGAATGCCAACGTATCAGGTTGCGCCGATGTCGTGGGCAAGGGGAGTTCTCGCCCCTATCCTGAATATTACACAGTTGTACCTGCCATCGCCGGCAAGTATCCTGTTTTTGTTGCTTGTTGGCGCTTTTATGCTGTTTCTGGCGTTCAAAGTCCGTTTCTGGCTCGCCGTGCTTGGTGCAATTGCCTACGCTTTTTCCTCATATTTCTTTATAATAGTGGAGGCGGGGCATATCTGGAAGGTGATGGTGCTTGCCTGTGTTCCACCGACTTTTGCCGGCATAGTGTGGCTCTACAGCGGTAAATATCTACGTGGTGTAATTATTGTGGCAGTATATCTGGCGCTGCAACTTGTGTCGAATCACCCTCAAATGACCTATTATTTTGGATTGACGGTGCTGATTTACGTCGTCAGAGAATTTTATGTGGCTGTGAAAAATAAACATCTGAGCAAATTCTGCAAGGCAAGCGGACTGTTTCTGCTGGCGGGGGCTATTGCACTGTCGCTGAATATTACCAATCTGTATCACACCTCCGAATATACAAAATATTCGATACGCGGAGGCTCGGAACTGACAAGCAGCGACCCCAATCAAACCCGGGGCGGTCTCGACCGCTCGTATATTACAGGCTGGAGCTACGGTTTGGGCGAAACATTTACACTGATGATTCCCAACATCAAAGGCGGCGGCTCGAACGCTATAGGCAACGATAAAAAATTAGCTGAAAAAGTGAGCGCCGAAGTCCGCGACAATGCGCAAATTCCCAATCAAAGTAAAAACGACGTCGCCCGCTTTATAATGGAACAAAATACCTACTGGGCTGACCAGCCGATGACAAGCGGACCGGTATATGTGGGCGCATTTATTATTTTTCTGTTTATTTTCGGGCTGTTTATTGTGCGCAACGGCGTCAAATGGACCTTGCTGGCGGCAACCCTGCTGTCGATATTCCTCTCGTGGGGGCATAATTTTGCGTGGCTGACAAATATTTTTATCGATCATATACCTTATTATAATAAATTTCGCGCCGTGTCGTCGATACTTGTCATTGCCGAACTCTGCATTCCGGTACTGGCAATTCTGACATTGAGCGAAATAGTTACAAATCCGTCAATTGTCAAAGAAAAAAAACGGGCGCTGTATATTTCACTCGGATGTACCGCCGGACTTGCCTTCCTCTTTATTCTCCTGCCCACAACTTTCTTCTCGTTTTTCAGTGAAGCAGAAGAAGAAGGCTTTGCAAAAGCCGCGGCAAGTCAAGGCGGAGCAATTTATCTCTCGATGCAGAATATCATTGAAAATATCCGTATCTCCATTTTCAGAGCCGACGCCTGGCGCAGTCTCTTTGTCATTGTTGCAGGCGCAGTTATGATACTGCTTTTTGCAAACAAAAAAATCACTGCCAATGTATTTATGATAACCGTTACACTTCTTGTGCTTGCCGAAATGTGGGACGTGAACAAACGCTATCTCAACGGTAAAGATTTCAAACCAAAGCAGAAAAGCGTTGCCGCCCTAACACAAAAAACACCCGCCGATATCGAAATACTCAAAGACGCCGACCCTGACTATCGCGTAATGAATTTGAGCGTAAGTACATTTAACGACGGCAGAACCACTGCCTTTCACAAATCAATTGGCGGTTATCACGGAGCAAAAATGCGTCGCTATCAGGATATTATCGAACACTATATTGCGCCCGTAAACATTAAAAATGTACAGAGCCTGATGGGTACCGACAAGTTGAATGTGCTCGACATGCTCAATACCAAATATTTCATACTCTCGCCGCAGCAAATTTTGCAAAATCCCAACGCAATGGGCAACGCATGGTTTGTTGATGAAATAAAATGGGTAAACAGCGCCGACGAAGAGATTGCCGCGCTGGCAGATTTCGACCCTCGCCGAACAGCCGTTATCGACAAAAGTTTTGAAACCGACGCACTGAAAAATCTCAGTTTTGTTGCCGACAGCGTTTCATCAATAAAACTTGTTGAATACAATCCCAACAAACTGATTTATGAGACAAATACATTGTCGGAAAAACTTGCCGTACTGTCCGAAATATACTATCCCAAAGGCTGGCACGCATATATCGACGGAAAAGAAATACCAATATGGCGAGCCAATTACGTTTTGCGCACCATACTTGTGCCGGAAGGAAAACATACCGTCGAACTGCGTTTCGCCCCGTCAAGTTACCATCTCACCGAAAGTTTGTCGAAAATAGCGTATATTCTGCTGTTGGCGCTGATAGTCTGTTCAGTAATACTTGCATTCTTTAAACGAAAACGAAGTTAGTGATTAGTGATTAGTGATTAGTGATTAGTGATTAGTGATTAGTGATTAGTGCCTGCGGACGCAATCACAAAGTCAAATAAATCATCCTGAAATAAGAGTTTAGATGATCGTAAATCAAAAATCGTAAATCGTAAATCGTAAATCATAAATCATAAATCGTAAATCGTAAATCGTAAATCGTAAATCAAAATGATATTAAGAAATTTTGCAAACAACAAATTGCGGTTACTCGGCACGGATAATATACCTTATATTCTTGCGGTGATTGTGGGTGTGTGCAGCGGGCTGGCGGCAGTGATGCTGAAATCGTCAATACACTTAGTCAAGGACATGCTGACCGGCTGGTTCAGTCTGTCGGAAGGCAGTTTGCTCTATTTTGCATATCCGGGGATAGGAGTACTGATAACCATACTTTTTGTGAGATATTTTGTAAAAGACAATATCAATCACGGAATAACGCAGGTACTGTATGCCATATCGCGCAACAATTCGCGCATCAAATCTCACAATATGTACACCTCGATGATTGCGGGAACATTTACCATCGGTTTTGGAGGCTCGGTTGGAGCCGAAGCGCCCATAGTGATGACCGGCTCGGCAATCGGCTCGGCAATAGGACGGTTTTTTCGCTTGAACTATCGACAGATAACACTGCTGCTGGGCTGCGGCGCCGCCGGCGCAGTATCGGGAATATTTAAAGCTCCGCTGTCGGGCATCATCTTCACACTCGAAATTCTGATGCTGAACCTTTCACTCTCGTCCATTATTCCGCTCACAATCTCGTCGGTAACAGCCTGCGGAGTTTCATATTTTCTGATAGGCTCCGACGTGGAATTTGGCAACACTCTCCAGAAATTTGCCATGAACAATATACCCTACTATGTTTTTCTTGGCATTTTCTGCGGTTTTGTATCGCTCTATTTCACGCGGGCAACAATGTTTCTCGAAAAAAAAATCAACCGGATACACAACCCCTTCTACCGGTGGACGACGGGCGCCGTTTCGCTCGGGTTGCTGATATATTTTTTGCCGCCCCTCTATGGCGAAGGCTATTCGATGCTCACTTCGGTGATGACCGGCAATGCATCCCAAATATTCGAAAAAAGCCTGTTCTACGACTTGCAGGACAGCGCCTGGTTTTTTATCCTTTATATTCTGTTGATACTCGTTTTTAAGGTAGTAGCCGTATCGCTGACCAACGGCAGCGGAGGCGTGGGCGGCACTTTCGGTCCAACACTCTTCATGGGCGGATTAGCCGGATTTTTTGTAGCCCGTCTGATTAACCTTTCCGGAATACACCCCGTTCCCGAAAGCAATTTTGCACTCGCAGGAATGGCGGGCGCAATGTCGGGCGTGATGCAGGCGCCACTGACCGCCATCTTCCTTATTGCCGAAATAACAGGCGGATACACACTGCTGATGCCCCTGATGATTGTCTCCGTCGTTTCGTTTATCACAATACGCGGCTTCGAAACCTATTCGATATACACAAAACGGCTGGCAGAAAAAGGCGACCTGCTGACATACAACAAGGACAAAGCCACTCTGACACTGCTCAAACTCGAAAACTTTATCGAAAACGACTTTGTGAAGGTTGCCCCCGACGACTCGTTCGGCAAACTGCTCAAAGCCGTCTCGCTGTCGAAACGGAATATTTTTCCCGTAATCGACAGCAACAACAAAATTGCCGGCGTGGTTTTTCTCGACGATATCCGACATTTGATGTTCGACTCGAAACACTATTCAACCATCACGGTAAAGGACAAGATGAAACCCGTGCCGGACACCATCGAAATCAACGAATCGATGGAATCGGTAACAGGCAAATTCGACAAAACCGGAGCATGGAACTTGCCAATAGTCAACGAAAAAGGCGAATATGCCGGCTTCGTGTCGAAATCGAAAATCTTCTCCGCCTACCGCGAACTGCTCAAAGAACTGTTCGGCGACGAATGAACTTTACGATTGATGATTTTTGATTTACGATTGATGATCTACGATTTCGGTAATATCAATAGAAAGCACGTCCGGCCGTATGCACAAGTTTCCCCGCAGGGGATACACATTTGTGATGTCCTTAAAGTCCTTAAGACGGTAACTGCCCTGCCGAGACCAAAATGCCCAGTCCGGCGCGCCGGATTCCTCCGCCGAGACCAAAAATGCCCAGTCCGGCGCGCCGGCTTCCATCGCTGAGCCTTCGACCGTCCGTGCGACCGTTGTAGAAGAATTTTCTAAAGTCATGCCGGCTGTTTTTTGCCGGATTTTTTGGCTAAATCTTTTTTTGAGGTGCTATTGATAAAATATCTATAACAATATTATTATGAAATGAACGTCATAGCAATCAAAAGTCCCGCAGGGACGGCACTTTAATAACCGCTGGCTTTAGCCTCCGGACGGACAGCGCTCTCCACCCAGTCCAAGTCCCGCAGGAACTTTGGGACATAGCGGATTTTTGCATAAATCAATAGCACCTCAAAAAAAGATTTAGCCCCATTATATCAAAAATGGTAATTCAAAAAAAAGATGCTACATTTGCAATCTGAAAAATATTTAAATTATGATGGAATACACTGTAATAGACGCACATTCACATCTTTGGTTAAAGCAGGATGCGCGAGTTGATGAAAAAATCATACAAACAATCGACAATGGAAAGTCAATTTTCATGGGCGAAATTCGACAAATGCTTCCTCCTTTTATGACTAATGGAGAAAATACTGTGGAAATATTTCTCTCCAATATGGATTATGCACAGGTTTCGGCGGCAGTGGTAACGCAAGAGTATATCGACGGTCTTCAAAATGATTATCTTAGCCTTGTTCAGCAAAAATATCGGAAACGCTTTCTTTGCTGTGGAATGGTGGAGGCTCGTACCTCCGGATTCTTGAAACATGCCGAACAACTTGTTGCGCATGGCTTTAAAGCAATAAAAATTCCCGCCGGACGGCTGATAATGCACAACAAAAGAGTGTTTCTGAACTGCGACGAGATGATGCAAATGTTTAAAATGATGGCTCAGAACAATATAATTCTCTCAATTGACCTTGCCGACGGCGCTCAGCAAGTATCCGAAATGGAAGAAATTATTGCCGAATATCCTGATTTGAAGATTGCTATCGGTCATTTCGGCATGGTTACCCGTCCCGACTGGCAAAAGCAGATAAAACTTGCGCGTCATGCCAATGTGATGATAGAGTCCGGAGGCATAACCTGGCTGTTTCACAACGAATTTTACCCTTTTACCGGCGCTGTATGGGCAATTAAGGAAGCCATCTCGCTGGTTGGCGCGGAAAAACTCATGTGGGGCTCAGATTATCCACGTACAATTGTGGCTATCACCTATCGTATGTCCTACGACTTCGTTGTCAAGTCAAATCTGCTGACCGACGAAGAAAAAAGTCTGTTTTTGGGTCTCAATGCCGAAAAATTTTACGGATTCAGCAACCTTGTTAAACTGCCGTACATCAAAAATATGTCGGAATAGTGATCAGTGAATAGTGAATAGTGATCAGTGATTAAACATAAAGAACTAAATATAAAAAAAGTATGGTACGTATAAATAAAATTGTATTTCTCGATGCCGCGACAGTAGGTCCCTGCATAGATTTGACGAAAATAGAAAATATGGGCAACTTTGTTAAGTATAACGATACTGCTCCGGGCGAAGTTATTGAGCGATTGCAGTATGCAGAGGTCGCTATTGTGAATAAAACAAAAATCACGGAGGAAATTATCCGTGCCTGTCCGCAGCTTAAACTGATTTGTGTGGCGGCAACAGGCATGAATAATATAGATCTCGACGCGGCTGCGGCTGCGGGCATTACCGTAAAAAATGCCGTTGCATATTCCACTAACAGTGTTGTGCAACACACGTTTTCGATGTTGCTTGCCCTTGTTAACAAGATAAACTTTTTCGACGGATACGTGAAGTCGGGGCAATATTCGCAATCGTCGCTGTTTACCAGCTACGACCGTGTGTTCTCCGAACTTGCGGGCAAGCAGGTTGGAATAATCGGGCTTGGCGCAATCGGCAAAAAGTCGGCAAAAGTAATAGAAGCCTTCGACGCGCAACCGGTTTATTATTCAACATCCGGAAAAAATCTCGACCAGCCATATCCCCGTCTCGAACTCAACGAGTTACTTTCTTCTTCGGATGTAATTCTGATACATGCACCGCTGAATAAAGCGACGCATAACCTTATCGACGAGGCTCAATTCCGGCTGATGAAACCCTCAGCCGTGCTGGTTAATGCCGGCAGAGGCAAAATTGTGAATGAACAAGCCCTTGCCGAGGCAATCGACGCGGAAATAATTGCCGGCGCCGCTCTCGACGTGTTTGCCGAAGAACCTTTTCCTGCCGATAATCCACTGTTGAAAGTAAAATATCCTGAAAGGCTCATTCTCACGCCTCATATTGCATGGACAAGCGTCGAAGCCCGCAACAGACTGGTGCTGCAAATAGTGGACAATATAAAGGCTGGCTGGTAATGTTTAGTGGGGGGTGATTACTTTTGAGACAGTCTCCGGTCGCATTTGTCAAACATTTCAGCACATATTTTGTTCCATTTTTGAGTTTGCGGAAACACGTGGATGATTTTTATGTACAGGGAAGAGGCTCAGGGATTTTCAGCATGGATTTTGTCCCTAACCGCGATTTTTTTGATTGACCTGAACAGAGACCTCAAAAATCAGTCCCCGAAAACAGATTTTTCGGAAAAAAATCCCGAAAAATACGCCCTCTCACCACCAAATAACTGCCTGAAAAAAACAAATCTAAAAAAAAATTTTTCGATATTAAAAAAATAATAATACCTTTGCAGCCAAAATTGTAAAAATATTATAATGGATGTCAAGGGTAGTTAAACTTCGGAAAGGATTAAATATCAAAATGCAAGGTTCCGCCGAAAAAGTGCTGGCAAGAATGCCGATGGCGGCAAAATATGCGGTAAAGCCTTCCGATTTTAAAGGAATAACGCCTCGTTTGTGCGTTAAGCAGGGCGATGTTGTCAAAGCGGGAACGCCTGTTTTTGAGGATAAAAACAATCCCGCAGTAAAATTTGCATCGCCGGTAAGCGGCATGGTTGACGAAATCAACAGAGGCGACCGCCGTAAACTGCTCGAAATTGTGATCAAACCCGATGCCGAGCAGGAGTATGAAAAATATAAAATTACCGACGAGTTGCTCAAAAATCGAGAACAGATTATTCAACTGATGCTCGACGCCGGTCTGTGGTCCATGGTAATACAGCGTCCTTATGGAATAATTGCCAACCCAAACGCCAAACCCAAAGCAATTTTTGTTTCGGGCTTCGATACCGCGCCTCTGCTGCTCGATATTGACTTTCTTCTTACCGGGCAAGAAGAGTTTTTTCAGAAAGGTATTGATATACTGGCAAAACTGACCGACGGCAAAGTTCATCTCGGGCTGAGCGCCGACGATTATGCCTCGAAACTGAACAAAATCAAAAACGCAGAAATAAACATCTTTTCAGGAAAACATCCCGCAGGCAACGTTGGCGTGCAAATTCATCATATCGACCCCATTGGCAAAGGCGATGTGGTGTGGACGCTCGACGCTCAACACGTTGTGTCGCTGGGGCGTTTTTTTGCCACAGGCGTTTACAATAGCGACAGAATTGTTGCACTCTGCGGCTCGCGCGTGTTGCGCCCACAATATCTGCATGTTGTGTCCGGCGCATCGATTACGGCTTATGCCGACCGCATCGACCACTCGGGCAATGTACGCTATATCAGCGGAAACGTGCTGACGGGCGTAAGCATTGGTAAAGACGGATATACAGGATTCTACGCCAACAGAATTTCGGTAATCCCCGAAGGCGACCACAGCGAATTTCTGGGCTGGGCTATGCCACGTCTGCAAAAATTCAGCGCCTCGAAATCCTATTTCTCGTGGCTGACGCCTGCAAAAAACTACAAACTCGACACCAACCTGAACGGCGGCGAACGCGCCTTTGTCGTTTCCGGTCAATACGAAAAAGTCCTCCCGATGGACATCTATCCGGTCTACCTGCTCAAAGCCATCCTTGCCGAAAATATCGACAAAATGGAGCAACTTGGCATTTATGAACTGATTGAAGAAGATTTGGCTCTGTGCGAATACGTTTGTACCTCGAAAATCGAAATCCAGACAATTCTCCGACAGGGAATAGAACTGATGATAAAAGAAATGAATTAAATAAGAATCATTGTAAATATGAAATTTTTACGCAAATTTCTCGACAAAATAAAACCCTCGTTCGACGAGGGAGGCAAATATGCCAAATTACACTCGACTTTTGAAGGATTTGAGTCCTTTCTCTTTGTCCCCAAAACCGTTACCTCGCAAGGTAGCCATGTACGCGACTGTATCGACCTGAAACGCACAATGTCGGTGGTAGTACTGGCGCTTGTCCCCTGCCTGCTGTTTGGCATGTGGAACACAGGCTATTGGCACTATCGCTCGATTGGCGGCGCCGGCGACCTGCTCACAAACTTCTGGTTTGGATTTTGTAAGATATTTCCCATCATAGCAGTATCTTATATCGTTGGCTTGGGAATAGAATTTACCGTTGCCCAAATCCGCAAACACGAAATCAACGAAGGCTTTCTGGTTTCGGGAATGCTCATTCCCCTCATCATGCCCGTCGATGTGCCTCTGTGGATGGTTGCTCTGGCTACCGCTTTTGCAGTAATTATTGGTAAAGAAGTGTTTGGCGGAACAGGCATGAACATCTGGAATCCCGCTCTGCTTGCCCGCGCTTTTGTGTTTTTCTCGTATCCAACACAAATTTCGGGCGACAAGGTCTGGATAGCCGGACTGACAGGCGGACAGGGAGTTGTCGACAGTTTTTCGGGCGCAACCCCGCTGTCGATAGCCGCAGGCGGCACAGGCGAAGCCGCCGCAAATATGAGCGGCGAGACCCTCCGTAGCCAACTACCCGATGTGTTCGACATGTTTATGGGCTTTGTCCCCGGCTCGATTGGCGAAACATCGAAACTTGCAATACTTGCAGGAGCAGCAATTCTGATATTGACGGGCATTGGCAGCTGGCGCATAATGCTGGCTTCAACCCTTGGCTGTTTGCTGATGGGCTGGATATGTAACCTGCTGGCAGCAAACCCCTACATGGAACTGCCGCCCTACTATCATCTTCTGATGGGCGGATTTGCCTTTGGCGCAATATTTATGGCAACCGACCCCGTATCCGCCTCCCAAACCAATACCGGAAAATGGATTTACGGCATATTGTTCGGCATTTTGGTGGTCATTATCCGCGTGTTCAATCCCGCATATCCCGAAGGCGTGATGCTTATTATTCTGCTGATGAATACTTTCGCTCCACTGATAGACCATTATGTGGTGAGCGCCAATGTGAAACGAAGATTGAAACGGATTAAACCAAATGTTTAAATATCAAAATAAAACATATTGAATATGAAGATAAATACAAACAGCAATTCCTATACGGTTATCTACTCGGCAATTCTGGTGATTGCGGTTGCCGCCCTGCTGGCATTTACCGCCAATACGCTGAAAATCCGACAGAATAAAAATAAGGAAATTGAAAAGAAAATGAACATCCTGCGCTCGGCAGGCAAGGCGGGCGACCTTGAGGGCAAGGATAAAAATACGTATATCGAAAACGAATACAAAAAATATATTGTCGATGCATTTTTGATAAATACCAAAGGTGAAAAAATTGAAGGCGACGCCTTCAATACCAATATTAAGGAGGAATTGGCAAAACCGGCGGGCGACCAACGCTTGCCCGTCTTTGTGTGCAACGACAACGGCGCGGAACTCTATATTCTCCCCGTACACGGAAAAGGTTTGTGGGGAGCAATTTGGGGCTATATTTCTCTGCAAAGCGATTTTAACACCGTTTTTGGAACAACTTTCGACCATGCCAGCGAAACCCCCGGTCTGGGCGCCGAAATTGCTACTATCCCCTTCCAAAAACAGTTCAAAAACAAAAAGATATTCGATGGAAGTAAATTTGTTTCCGTTGAAATAATTAAAAACGGCAGCGCCCCGCTCACCGACCACAGCGTGGACGGAATTTCGGGCGGCACAATAACAAGCAAAGCGCTGGGAAAAATGCTGTTTAACTGTCTGTTGGGCTATCAGACATATTTTGCCCGCGAAAAGGAAATGAAAGAAGCCGCCGAACGCGCCAAAAAAGAAGCCGAAGAACGCGCTCTGCGCCAAGCACAGGAAGCCGAAGAACGCGCCCGTCTTGAAGCCGAAGCCGAAAAAGCCAAAAAAGACGCCGCCCGTCGCCGCGCCCTGCGCGAAGCCGAAGAAGCGGCAGCAGCAGAATCGTCGGAAACATCGACATCAACATCAACGGAATCACAAAATAATTGATAAGAAAATGAGCCAAAAAGAACCTTTGTTTTCAGCAAAAAACATCAAACTGTTTACCGACCCGTTCAACAGCGGCAACCCAATCACCGTGTTGGTGCTGGGAATATGCTCGGCGCTGGCGGTAACAGTCAAACTGCAGCCCGCCATTGTGATGAGCCTGTCGGTTATAATTGTAACAGGGCTTGCAAGTTTCATCGTATCGTTGTTGCGCAACACCATCCCCAACCGCATCCGCATTATTGTGCAGCTGGTGGTTGTGGCAACCCTCGTAATACTTGTCGATCAGATACTTAAAGCCTTTGCCTACGAAGTGAGCAAACAACTATCGGTCTTTGTAGGTCTAATAATCACCAACTGTATAATAATGGGGCGAATAGAAGCCTTTGCCTTGGGTAACAAACCTTTACCTTCGCTGATAGACGGTTTGGGCAACGGCGCAGCCTATGGCATGATACTTGTAACAGTGGCGTTTGTGCGCGAACTGTTTGGAGCAGGCACCCTGCTCGGCTACCGCATTGTTCCCGACGCATGGTATCTCAAAAACGGAGGATTTTACGAGAATAACGGTCTGATTATCTTGCCTCCCATGGCGCTTATTCTGCTCGGCATAATCATCTGGATACACCGAATTATAAACAAATCATTACGCGACAAATAAATAGAAATATTATATAAGTATAAAATATGGAAAATATAATTGGGATATTTGTAAAATCAATATTTGTTGATAATATGATATTTGCCTATTTTTTAGGCATGTGTTCATATTTAGCAGTATCCAAAAACGTAAAAACAGCAATGGGACTGGGAATTGCGGTTATTTTTGTGATAACAATCACCGTTCCGGTTAATTATCTCATCAACAACTATCTGCTTGCCGAAGGCGCACTCAGCTGGCTGAACAAACGCTACGCAGATATTGACCTGAGTTTCCTGAGTTTCATAGTATTCATCGCCGTCATAGCCTGGATAGTGCAGGTGGTCGAAATGGTTATCGAAAAATTTGCGCCCGTGCTCTACAATCAGTTGGGAATATTTTTGCCTCTGATAGCCGTAAACTGCGCAGTGATGGGCGCTTCGCTCTTCATGCAGGAACGCGAATTTACAAATATCGGCGAGGTATTCTCGTTCAGCATCGGCTCGGGCGTCGGCTGGCTGCTGGGCATTATCGGAATAGCCGCAATACGCGAAAAACTCTCGTATTCAAATGTTCCCGCACCACTGCGCGGATTGGGAATAACATTCATAGTAACAGGACTTATGGCAATTGCGTTCATGAGTTTCTCTGGTTTAACAATATAAGTAAAAACAATAATAAATGGAAACATTAACGCTTATTGTATCGGCAATTACAGTATTTTTGACCATCATACTGCTTCTGGTAGTATTGCTGCTGTTTGCCAAGGCAAAATTGTCGCCTTCGGGGCTGGTGAAACTGAATATCAACGGAGAACGGGAACTGGAAGTAAATCCGGGCGCGTCGATACTCGCCACCCTGTCCGACAATAAAATATTTCTGCCCTCCGCCTGCGGCGGAGGCGGCACCTGCGGAATGTGCAAATGCCGTGTATATGAAGGCGGTGGCAGCATCTTGCCCACCGAAACAGGCTTCTTTACCCGCAAACAGCAACAAAACAACTGGCGGCTTGGCTGTCAAGTCAAAATCAAAGAAAACATAAAAATCGGAATACCCGAAGAAGTGCTCGGTATCAAAAAATGGGAATGCGAAGTGGTTTCAAACCGCAACGTTGCCACTTTTATCAAAGAATTTGTGGTGAAACTGCCCGAAGGTGAAACACTTAACTTCAAATCGGGCGGCTATATCCAAATAGATATTCCCCCTTGCGAAGTGGATTTTTCAAAAGATATTCAAGTTGAAGACGAATATCACGAAGACTGGAATAGCATGAATATCTGGAATTTGAAAATGAAAAACCCAGAAGCCACTTTCCGCGCATATTCCATGGCAAATCATCCCGCCGAAGGCAATATTGTGATGCTCAATATCCGTATCGCCACCCCTCCGTGGGACAGAGCGACGAATGCCTTTAAAAATGTGAATCCGGGAATTTGCTCCTCCTACGTTTTTTCGCGCAAAGCAGGCGATAAGGTTACTGTTTCAGGACCTTACGGCGAATTTTTTCTGCACGATACCAACAGCGAAATGATGTTTATTGGCGGCGGAGCAGGCATGGCGCCCATGCGCTCGCACATCTTTCACCTCTTCCATACGCTGAAAACCGGACGCAAGGTAACATTCTGGTACGGAGCACGATCGAAACGCGAAATCTTCTACGAAGACGATTTTCACAAAATCGAACAGGCTTTCCCGAACTTCAAGTTCACAATTGCTCTCTCCGACCCTAAACACGAAGACAATTGGACGGGCAAAACAGGCTTTATTCATCAGGTAATTCTGGACTCGTATCTCAACAACCACGAATCGCCCGAAGATATTGAATATTACATGTGTGGACCTCCAATGATGAACGCCGCCGTTGAAAAAATGCTCGACAGCCTCGGTGTTCCCGCCGAAATGATTATGTACGACGACTTTGGAGGATAATAATTAGTGATTAGTGATTAGTGATTAGTGATTAGTGATTAGTGATTAGTGATTAGTGATTAGTGAATAAATAAAAAAGAATATGAAAAAAATGTTACATTACAAATTTAACAAAGGCATTGTTCTGTGCCTGATTGCAGCAATAACAGCCACAGGCGCTTACGCTCAAAAAAAATCCGACGGACAAACAAAACAAAAATCCGACGGACAGATAAAACACTACGTTCCGGGCGAAATAGCCTCAACGGTAATTTCGCACAAAGAACCTGAACGCGGGTCGATTACCATCTACGGACCATATCTTCCCAACGTTAGTTCCATTCGCAAACACAAATGCCCCGAATGGTTTCGCGACGCAAAATTCGGCATGTTTATCGACTGGGGAATTTATTCCGTACCCGGCTGGGCGCCAAAACAGGAAAAAGAAGCCATGTATCCCGATGGTTATCTGAACCATATCCTGCACCGCGAAGCCGATAAAGCCTATCACGAAAAAACCTGGGGCAAGGACTTTATGCCCGACGATTTTATCCCCATGTTTACGGCTGAAAATTATGACCCTCAATGGCTTGCACGTTTAGCAAAAGACGCGGGAATGAAATACATTATCCCCTTTTGCAAACATCACGACGGCTTTTGCCTCTGGCCCAGCAGTTATACCGGTCGTAATGCCCTGCAAATGGGACCTCACCGAGATTTGATACGCCCGCTGGTGGACGCATGTAACCGTCAAGAACTTAAATTCGGCTTCTACTTCTCGGTCGAAGAATGGCGCACGCTGATGATTGAAAACGGAGAAAAAAAAGTGCGCGTATGGAACAAACCGACGGAAGCGTGGGACGGCTCGCAGAAACAAATCCGCAAAATGCTGAGCGGCAAACACTTTATCGAAGGCAACTTTTTTGTCGATTATATTGTTCCGCAAGCAATCGAATTTATCAATATGTACGACCCCGATATTCTCTGGTTCGACGGCGAATGGGACTATCTGATGGAAACACAGCATACTCCCGATATTATTTCCTACTTTTTCAACAAAGCCGAAGGACGCAAAGAAGTAGCCCTGAACGACCGTAACGGTCAGGCACGCCATAAAATAGGCGACTTTTTTACCAGCGAATACCATTCGCTGACTCCCGAAATGAAACTCACTCATCCATGGGAAGAAAATCGCGGCATCAGCCAGTCGTTTGGCTACAACTGGCAGGATACGGAAGAAAATGTACTCACCGTTGAAGAGTTTATTCACCTGTTTATCCGCACAGTAAGCGAAAACGGAAACCTGCTACTGATAGTCAATCTCGACGGCAAAGGCGGGCTGCCCGAAGTGCAGGAACGCCGCCTGCGCGAAATAGGTAAATGGCTTAAAATAAACGGAGAAGCTATCTATTCTACCCGTCCGTGGTTAGTAAGCAGCGAAAATGAAGGCAAAATCCGCTACACCCAAAGCAAGGACGGTAGCGCAGTATATGCAATCTGTACCGAATTTCCAAAGGACGAACTCAAATTGAAATCAATCTATATCGATTCAACATCCAGAATAACAATGCTTGGCGCGGAACACGACGAACTCGAATGGGAAATGCGCCCGGGACTGTGGAGCGAACGCGACCTGATTATCTCAATTCCTCCATCGCTGAAGGACAAAAGTAAAAACGAACATGCATGGGTGTTCAAAATAACATTGTAAAACAATATTTTAACAATATAAATTTATTAATATCATGAAGAAAAAATTATTATTTGTAGCCTTAATGGCAATGATGATCTCCGGATGCTGTTCAAAAAAAGAACAAAAACAGACAGAATGCTGTAAAGCCGGAAAAAATGAACAGACCTGCTGCGCAAAAGATGCATTAAAATTCAATAATGCAGACTTTTATAAAGACGGCAAATTCAACGTCGAAGCAGCAAAAGACGCGGTAATCAAACTGATGAAGTTCTACCACTATCCCGTTACGGACAAAACCCGTTCGCAACTCTGGGTAAGCGACTACGGGACAGGCAAATTCACCGAATTGGGCTTGGCAGCAATAATGTATGCCAACGATACAAAGGACTGCTACATGTTGCAGGATATGTTTCTGTTGCCCAATCAAATGCTTCCTGAACACTGGCACGAAAAACCGGAAAACGAACTGCCCGCCAAACTGGAAGGCTGGTTTATTCGCAACGGCTCGAGCTACGTTGTTGGCGAAGGCGACGACAATCTTGCCGCATTTGCCGATATAAAAATACCCGCCTGCCACGAAGGCGGTGTAACAGTGAAACATGTGGTGAAGGCGCTGACGGGCGATTTTGTCCCCCTGTCGAGAGTATTTTCGCACCACTGGCAGTTTGCAGGCGACGCCGGCGCAATTATCACCGAAGTAGCCAATGTTCATGTAAATGAGGCGGTACGCCATCAGGTAAAGGCAATTAACGATTATTTTCTTGGAAAATAATCGACGCTCGGACGGCAGTGATTAGTGGTTAGTGATTAGTGGTTAGTGATTAGTGGTTAGTGATTAGTGCCTCGTCCGGTTTATCTTGGCAGGCTGCGCCTGCCAACAAAGATGCAAATGCAGGCACAGCCTGCGTGGATAGAGCGGACAAGGTAAAACCTTGTCCGAACAAGGGGTGATTGCGATGTTTAAAACCTCATTTTCACCTTATTTTCTAAACAAAACTACCTCAGTAGTACTGAAATAGCCCATTGAACACAACCTCATTACCTCATTATACCGTTGTTCGGACGAGGCTGTGCCTCGTCCGGTTTATCTTGGCAGGCTGTGCCTGCCAACAAAGATGCAAATGCAGGCACAGCCTGCGTGGATAGAGCGGACAAGGTAAAACCTTGTCCGAACAAGGGTACTTACAGGCAAATAGAAGCAGGCGAAATATCGATAGATCTCGACACATTTATCAAAATTGCAGAAGCAATCCGTATGCTTGTGTGGCTAAAACCTATGAGAGTGATACAATATCCCGAAAACAAAGCCCTATTATCGGAAAT
>JAITIA010000119.1 GCA_031279695.1 Prevotellaceae bacterium
AATTGATACAATGTGCGGCATACAGAGGCACCGATTTTATTTCGTTTTCAAATCCGAAATTCTTTGTTGAAATACGGATAGAATACTCCGGCTTGTATTTTGACACATAGACCGACAAACTTTTGGACTTTACATTGTCGGCAGCTTTCACTTCGCACGGAATGACGCCGGTTTCGTGCGAAAGCAAAAAATCCGCTTCGGCTTCGTTGCCAGAAGTCCAGTAATACAGTTTTTTATTTGCGGAGACAAAAGTTTGCGCAACAAAATTTTCGGTTAGCGCGCCAATGTAACTGAAGTTTTTATTCTGGAAAATATCGAATTGCGTAATGCCAGCCAGATGCGCCAGCAGTCCGACATCGGAAAGATAAAGTTTGAAACTTCTGTTGTTTTCGTCGGATTTCAGCGGGCGTACCGGATTTGAAATCAACGGACAGAACAGCGTCAAACCTGCCTGTATCAGCCATTCTATCGCCGTTTCAAATTTTTGTTTGTTGGCGTTTTCTTCAATCAGCCTGTAGCGAAATTTTTTATTCTCCTTCGCGAGATGATCTTTTATTGAATTATAAACTTTCAGAATCTTAATTGAATTGATATTTTCCGAATATTTAGCCATATCCGCCGCATAGCCCGTGATAATATTGTCTTTTATCCGCGCAATGAAATCGGTTATTTTTTTGCCGCTATCCAGATAATTGCCGACAACGGCAGGCATACCGCCCAAAAACAGAAATGTTTTGTACAGCGTTATCGCTTTTTCATGGATAAGCTGAACAAAAGGCCTGTCGGTCGAAAAGTTTTGGCGGATTTTATCGCTCAGTATTTGTTCATCCACAGCCCATAGAAATTCCTCGAAATCAAGCGGCGACATATATTCAATCTGCACTTTGCCTACCGGAAAGGCGGTGTGCAGACGATTGATTTTTACGCCCGACAAACTGCCTGCCGAGATGACATTGTAACGGGTTTTCGATTCCGCAAAAAATTTAAGCGATGCAATTGCTTTTTCACATTCCTGAATCTCGTCAAAAAACACCACCGTGTTTTCCGGATCGACAGCAGTGTTAAAATACACCTCGATATGATCGATAATCTCCGTCGGATTCAAAGAATTTTCAAAAAACGACTTGAAAACCTCGTTCTGCAAGAAGTTTATTTCGATTTTACGCTGATAGTGCTTATCGCAAAATTCATTTATGCTAAATGTCTTACCGGTTTGTCGCGCACCAATGAGCATCAACGGCAGGGAACCGGCGTTTTCTTTCCACCGCAACAACATGTTTTCGACTTTTCTCTTTATTCGTGCCATTTTTATTGATGAATCAATTTTATTCGTACCAATTATATTGATACGCGACGCAAAGGTATGGATATTTTTGCAGAAGCGAAAGGATGCCGTCCGGATTATGGCGTTAATAACCATTCCAAAACGGATACGATATCAATTGTTTTGCCGTTTGCCGAATATGTTCTTTTTTCGTTGTATGTTATAATCGTCAATTTATTGCAGTTCAAGGCATCGGATGCTCGGAAAAGCGCGCCGGCTTCGCGGTTGAAAGTTTTTGCAGCCGAAATATCCGCCGAAACCTGAATTAATTCCAGCGCCTTGCTGTCCTTGCTCAATACGAAATCAATCTCATATCCGTTTTGAAAATAATACACGTCGTTTAAAGTCTGATTTCTCCGGCGCAACAGTTCGATGCACACGATATTTTCGAGCCGGGAGCCGAAATTCCTTTCGGAAAACCCTTCGTTTGCCACCGACATAAACGCAGTGTCTATAACATAATTCTTTTCGTTGCGAATACGTTCTTTGCTTTTGAACGAAAATTTCCGGATTCCAAGCAATAAATATGCGCAGCGAAGATAAGCCACATAGTTTTCGGCCGTATGTACCGAGCCGAACGAAAACTGCTCTGCAAGTTTTTTGTAACTGATTTCAGTTGCCGCCGTATCCGTCATATAATCGGCCATTTTTCGCAAGGCTTCCGGATAACGCACCGAGAATCGCTGCTGTATATCCCGCGAAATAATTGCGTTAAAAAGATTTTGAATGTATGCTTTTTTATTGCGCACCAAAAAGAGTTCCGGAAAGCCGCCCTGCGACATATATTCTTCAAAAGCCGCTTTCCGCAATGCAAGACCCGAGGTTGAACAATCGTCCGGCGGGATTTTTTTATACAGCAAAACTTCCGAAAAGGAAAAAGGATATAATTCAATTTGACTGTAACGTCCTGTGAGATGAGTGCTTAATTCATTGCTCAGCAGTTTGGCGTTCGAGCCGGTAATAAACATGCGCATCCCCTGCCGCAACAGCCGGTTGACAAACAGAAACCACGAAGCAACATTCTGTATTTCGTCGCAAAACAAGTATTTGAACTCGCCGTAAACCATATACAGAGCTTCGAGCAGCGAATTGAGTTCTTCCGATTTTAAATCGTACAGACGTTCATCGTCAAAATTGACGTAAGCGTAATCTATATTATTTTGTTTTAAGATTTTATGGCACAAAGTAGATTTTCCGCAGCGCCGCACGCCTACGACAATTTGAGCCAGCGGACTGTCGAACTCAAACAACGCCTCCTCCCTTCGCGCCGTAAGTTTCGACGGAACAATTGCGTTTTTTTCTTTTTTCTGGTCTGCAACAACCTGCCTGTAAGTATTTATATCCATAATGCAAACGACATTTTTTTCCCGCGAAGGTAAATAAAAAAGTCCTGCAACTGCACTATTTCGCGAGTTTTTCGCCTGCAAACTGCACTAAATATTATCCCTCAAGCAGCCATTTCACCACATTTCGCTGGACGATGCCGTTATGCACAGGCTCTTCGGGATCGAGCGAAAGCAGATATTTAGGATTATGGTCGCGAATTGTTTCCAGCGGGCGAAGTTCGCGCCGCAGCGTTGCGGCATCGCGCACGGTGAGCGAAACCTGAAAGTATCTAATGTTTTTGTTCGTGTCCCTTACAAGAAAATCAATCTCCGTTTCGGTGTTTTTGCCGATATAAATCTCCGTATATCTGCGCTGCAGCTCTATGAAAACAATATTTTCGAGCAAATATCCCCTATCGACTCCCGCCGATTTTCCCAAAAGCGCAGAAATGAAGCCAACATCCGAAGTGTAATATTTATTGAGCGTTTGCAGCAGTTTTTTGCCTTTTATGTCATAACGCTGAACTTTGTGAAACAAAAAAGCGTCGCACAAAACGTCGAGATAGTTTTTTACAGTTTCATTGTCGATCTTATTTCCGCCGGAAGTCATATAAGCCGCAATATTATTGGGCGACACGATTTTACCCACAGAATCGAGCAGAAAGCGGGTCACAAGTTCAAAATCGGTTTTCGACTTCACTTTATTGCGTTTCATAACGTCGGTTTCGACAATCGTACTGAAAACCGTGCGGATATAATTCATTATTTCGCCGCCTTGCCCGACATTAAACAAATTCAGCGTTTCAGGCAGTCCGCCGAAAGTCATGAAATCGTCAAAAATTTCCATCCTGCCCTTTTCAAAACTTTTATTGGCGTAACCCGACAAATATTCCTTGTAGGAAAAAGGCGATACACGTATTTCCAAATACCTGCCCGTAAGTAAAGTAGCCAAATCCGACGAAAGAAAATAAGCGTTCGAGCCGGTTATGTAGAGATCTATATAGTCCTTAACAAAGAGCGAATCAACAAGCCGCTCAAATTCATTCACATTTTGAACCTCATCCAGAAAAACATAATTTTTTGCGCCCTTATCCGCCCGCATCGTTATATAATCGTGCAAAACATGCCGTTCCAGCAGAGGCTCATTTTGCATCTCTTCAAAATTCAAGGAAATAATATTGCGTTCGTCAACGCCCGATGCAAGCAATTCCCGCTGAAACTGCTTGAACAGTGTGGATTTTCCCGCTCTGCGAATACCCGTAATCACTTTTATCAGGTTGGCGCCGCGCAAGCCGCGCAATCGTTCAAGTTCTTTTTCTCTTTGTACCATAAATATATATTTCGCATTTCCGCAAAACTTCATGTTTTCGCACAGTTTTGCGGATACAAAAGTACAAGGAGTTCCCGACGTCGCAAACTTGTAGGGAGCAGTTCGGATTCCCGCTCTTGTCTGAATCAGGATTTTCAGGATTTAAGGATTCGCAGGATTCTGCGGCGATAAGGGATGTGCCCGCTTTTTGTCTGAATCAGGATTTTCAGGATTTAAGGATTCACAGGA
>JAITIA010000177.1 GCA_031279695.1 Prevotellaceae bacterium
AATGGTTTTTATTCCGAAATTAAAACTTTTATCCGAATGTGCGAAACAGATAATTTCAAGATAAACCTCTCGCCGGCAGCTTCTTTGCAAAATACATATAAACTGCTGGAAGAGATTAAATATAGAAATTAAGCCCCTTCTGCCGCAGGCACTGACCATTAATCACCAAAAAATGTGTTTGTGGCAGAACAAAACCTGACACAAACGATAACACAGCCGGATTTATTCCCCGTAAACCCTTGTTTCTCACAGTCGATTGAATTTTATTTTGCCAAGTCGGATAAATGTTATACTTTTGCGCTTTGAATTACGAATTACGAAAAGAACTTTGTGCCCTTTGCGCCCTTTGTGGGAGATAAAGAATAAAAAGAACTTTGTAAAAAAACAGTTATGTTGGAAGAGAAAACATTTGAGCCTAAAACACTAAACTTTATTGAAGAAATTATTGAGAGCGATTTGCAGTCGGGCAAGCATCGGGCGGTGCTGACGCGGTTTCCGCCCGAACCAAACGGTTATCTGCATATCGGACATGCGAAATCTATCTGCCTGAACTTCGGGCTGGCGCTGCGCTACGGCGGCAAAACCAACCTGCGTTTCGACGATACCAATCCCGTGAAGGAAGACGTCGAATATGTGGATTCAATCAAAGAAGACATTCGCTGGCTGGGCTTCGAGTGGGCAGCGGAATACTATGCCTCCGATTATTTCGAGCAGTTGTACGTGTGGGCGCAGGAACTCATTGTCAAAGGTTTGGCATACGTCGATGACCAGACGCACGAAGAGATACGCGCCAATAGAGGCACGGTAACGCAAGCCGGCGTGGACAGCCCGTACCGAAATCGCTCGGTGGACGAAAACCTCGACCTGTTTGCCCGCATGAGAGCCGGCGAATTTGCCGACGGCGATAAGGTGCTACGTGCTAAAATCGACATGGCGCACCCCAATATGATGATGCGCGACCCTGTTATGTACCGAATAATCAAAACTAACCACCACCGCACGGGCAACAAATGGTGCATCTACCCAATGTACGACTATGCCCACGGACAATCGGATTCATACGAAAACATCACCCACTCAATCTGTACGCTGGAATTTGACATTCATCGACCGCTGTACGACTGGTTTATCGAACAACTGAATATCTTCCCCTCGCGTCAGTACGAATTTGCCCGCCTCAACCTCACCTACACGGTGATGAGCAAGCGCAAATTGCTCGAATTAGTTGTGAACAAACAGGTAACGGGCTGGGACGACCCTCGTATGCCCACCATTTGCGGTCTGCGCCGTCGCGGTTACACCCCGTCGAGCATCCGCAGTTTTGCCGAAAAAGTAGGCGTAGCCAAACGTCCCAACGTTATCGAACTGTCGCTTTTGGAAAACTGCGTGCGCGACGATCTCAACAAAAACGCCGAAAGGCGAATGGCTGTGCTTCGCCCGCTGAAAATAGTCATCACCAACTATCCCGAAGGCGAACCCGAACTGCTCGACGCCGTCAATAACCCCGAAAACCCCGCCGCCGGCACACGTAAAATTGCGTTTGGCAAAGAAATCTATATCGAAAGAGACGATTTTATGGAATGTCCGCCAAAAAAATATTTTCGCCTCTCGCCCGGAGGTGAAGTGCGTCTGAAATATGCATATATCATTAAATGCGAAGAAGTTGTGAGGGACAGTGCCGGCGACGTTGTAGAACTGCAATGCACCTACGACCCTGAAACAAAAAGCGGTAGCGGCGTCCGTCAGGTGAGGGGAACAATTCACTGGGTTAATCCCGCCAACGCAATCTGCGCCGAAGTACGCCTCTACGACAGGCTGTTTACCGAAAGCCACATGGACGATATACCCGAAGGAACAACATATACCGACTATCTCAACCCCGCCTCGCTGCAAACCGTTGTGGCTCTGCTCGAACCGTCGCTCAAAAACGAGCGTCGCAATGTGCAGTTCGAGCGGCTGGGATATTTTTTTCAGGATATCGATTCAACGCCCGACAGCCTGATTTTCAACCGTACCGTTACACTCAAAGACTCGTGGGTCAAAAAAAATAAATAAACATGGATAATAGCAAACATTTGCCCGCTTTTGAACGTCTGCTCAATATATTGGACGAGCTGAGGGAAAAATGCCCTTGGGACAGAGAGCAAACCGTCGAATCGCTGCGCACACTGACCATCGAAGAGGTTTATGAACTTTCGGACGCGGTGATGCGCAACAATTTCAGCGAAATCAAAAAGGAATTGGGCGATATTCTGCTGCATATTGTGTTCTACTCCAAAATTGCCGACGAACAGGGGCAATTCAATATTTCGGACGTTATCAACGCACTGTGCGACAAACTTATATACCGGCATCCGCATGTGTTTGGCGCCGTTGAGGTGGACGGTTCGGGCGAAGTGGTCAAAAACTGGGAACAGTTGAAAATCCGCGAAAAAGACGGTAACCGAACAGTGCTTTCGGGCGTGCCGGCGTCGCTGCCGGCGCTGATAAAAGCCTGTCGCATACAGGAAAAAGCGGCAGCCACCGGGTTCGACTGGGAAAAGCGCGAACAGGTGTGGGACAAAATCGACGAGGAGCGCGATGAACTGAGACGCGAAATCGAAAAATCGGACGCCGACAGCATGGAAGCCGAATTTGGCGACCTGCTCTTCTCACTTGTCAATGCCGCCCGTCTCTACGGCGTCAATCCCGAAACAGCCCTCGAACGCACTAATCGCAAGTTTATCAGCCGGTTTACATATCTCGAAAATCAAACTATCAGGCAAGGACGCTCGTTGCAATCGATGAGCCTTGCGGAAATGGACGCAATCTGGGAAGAAGCGAAACAAACGGAAAATGAATAGAGTAGGGTAGGGTAGGGGGTCAATAATTTTTAATTAGTGTCTGTCCGAAAACTCGAATCCACGCAATCGCCGTCCCGTTAGGGACGGAATGTTGGTAGAAAACGCAAGCCCAACCTCATAACCGCCGTCCGTTAGGGACGGAATGTGGAATTGGTTGATTTAATGTGCAGTCCCTGCGGGACTTGGGTACGATGCAGGTACGCTGCCGCAGGCTGAAGCCAGCGGTCAATAAAGTGTCGTCCCTGCGGACTTTTGAGTGCTATGACGTTCATTTCATAATAATATTGTAATAGATATTTTATCAATAGCATCTCAAAAAAAGATTTAGCCCCAAAATCCTGCCAATCTTGCCAATCTTGAAAAAATCGTGGTTCAGACAGGCGCGTAGCAAAAAAAAACGAAATTCAAATCAAAAAAATTCAAAAAATTTTTTTTCAAAAAAAATTATTACCTTTGTATTGTCATTACATCTATGATGTGAGATGTAACGGTTTGGTTATGACGGCGGTGTTTGAAAATCAATAATCAAAAAAACCGAAAAACCGTCAGAAAACAGAGAAATAATAGATAAAAATGATATATTATGAGTACTAAACAGACAAACAAGGTCGGTTCGTTGCACGGAGAACTGACACTTTCAATAGGCGATGAAAAAATTGTGGTTGATATGGACGCCTTTTTTTCTGCATGTATGGAATCAATGTATATTATTGATATTCATAAACAAAGATTTATTTATCTTTCCAATCATGATTTCCTCTTCGGCGAATACACCAGAGACGAAATCATACAAATGGGATACGGTTTTTACGAAAAAACAGTACATCCTAAAGATCGTCCATTATTGATGAAAATATTTGAAGAAATTCAGCAAAAGCCCGATACTGCGGACAGTCAGAATAGGGAAGTACTCTATTTTTCGTTTGCTATCCGATTTGCAATATATTTGAAAAAGA
>JAITIA010000198.1 GCA_031279695.1 Prevotellaceae bacterium
CTCTATTTTCATGCCAAACTCTTGGGTGATGTGTTTGGAATCTACTGTGCCAGACGCACAAAGGACGGGTGGAGCGAACCGCAACGGCTGAAATTGCCGTCGGGGCTTGAGGCGGATAATCTGTTTTCGCCCACAATTTCGTCGAACAACAGAACAATTTTTGTTTTGCGTTCCAAACCGGCAGAAGCCAAAAAGAAAGAACCATGCAAAGAACTGCTGCTGTTTGAAAAAAACAAAGAGGGCGAATGGATTGGACCAAAGTATCTTCCTAAGGAATTTAATACCGGATGTCAGGAAACGCCATTTATTTCTGCCGACAATAATTCGCTCTATTTTTCGTCGAAACGGATTGATATTGATAAAAATACCGGCAAAAAAATAGCCGACGACGACAGTTACAATATCTATTTTGCCCGTCGAATCGACGAAAATAACTGGTACTATCCTGTGTATGTGGCAGCTGTGAATACCGAGTTCGACAATCTGTCGCCAATGGTGAACAGCGCCAGCGATTACTTTATCTGCAACACAAAGACCGGTAAAAAACAGGCAACCAAAATCTTCACCCTTCCCTTGCCTGCCGACAAAAAGCCGGCGCAAACTTTTGTGGTGAAAGGCTCAATCACCGACCTGTATTCAAAAGAACCTGTTGAAGCCGGAATTTCGGTGCAAAACGCCATTACTTCGGTTTTGCAGGGCGATTTTGAAACAGATTATGCAGGCAAATATTCGATAATTCTTACGCAGGGAACGTTCTATAAACTCGATTTCTCGAACGCAGGTTATTCACATACTTATTATTACAAGGATTTGAATTTTTCCGAAAAATCGAAAGAACAGACTTTCGACCTGGCGCTGTATAATAATGTAACCCTCGAACTGAATATCTACGACAATGAACTGTTTTATCCCGTTTCGCCAACCGTTACAATCGTCGATTCGCTTACCCGACAGGCTGTTGCAACCGACAGAATTGTCAATGTTTCAAAAGGAAAATACAATTGCAAACTCAATATTGGCAATATCTATAAAATTGCCATACAAAGCGATGATTTTGAGCCTTATGAAATATATTTTGACCTGCGAACCGACGTCCTTTACAGCAATTTTGAGAAAAGTCTGGAATTGAAGGCTGCCCGCAAAATTCTCGACCTGAACGTAACCGACAACGAAGGAGCTAACATCTTGCCTGTCAATATCGACGTCAAAAATCTGAATAGAGACGAAAATGCAGCGTCGATAGTGAAATACGACAACAGCGGCAAACCTTCGCTCTCGTTGCGCACCAACAACCGGTACGAACTGAATATCACCAAAAAAGGTTATACATATTATAATACAACCCTCGATATTCAAACCACGGTAAGAGAAAATCTTGACGTGAAATTGGAACAGCTTACCACTCAAACCAAAATGGTTTTCAACAATATAACCTTTGAAACCAACTCGGCAGAACTGAACGCCGAATCGTATGCCGAACTGAACCGTTTGGTTGAGTTTATGAAAAACAATCCGGAACTAAAAATCGAAATATCTGCTCATACCGACGACGTTGGCTCGGACGCCTACAATATTCGCCTGTCGGACAAACGCGCCGAATCGGTAGTTAAATTCCTGATGTCAAACGAAATCGGCAAAAATCATCTGCAATCGAAAGGCTACGGAAAATCGCAGCCTCTTGTTCCAAATAATTCGGACGAAAATCGGGCGAAAAATCGTCGCGTGGAAATTAAAATTATTGAAAATACAACAAATTAAAACGGATAAACATGATACGAAAAATATTAGTCTGCACAATTATTCAACTTGCTGCTCTGACACTTACGGCTCAGCGAGATTACAAAGAATTGTACGAAAATCTTAAAAATATGAAAGACTACGAAGCCTTTCAAACATTGTTCGACTATCAGGCGGCAACCACCACAAAGGACTATGCTAATGTGAACGGATACTATCAGTTAGGACTGATTTCGCAGAAAATGATGCGCCAGTATGACCCGTTTTTGCAAGCAAGCAATGTGTCGCAGTGCATTTCCAATGCAAAAACCTATTTTTCACTCACTTTGCACTATCTCACCGAAAAAGAGGCAAAAAAGAACGGAAAATATTATCAGGAAGTTACAGCGCCAACATACGAAAATATTAAAAAAGACATCGAAACCCGTGCGGCAGACGTCGGAGAATATGAAAAACATTTTGTGCTGAATATCAATTTGCTGACAACGGGAATCACGAAATACAATGTTTGCCTCGAAACATTTGGCAAAATCAACGCGCAGAATAGCCGCCTCAATGATTTGTATTTTTTGGTGGACGACGCCCTGAAAATCAATCTTAAAGACCTGAAACAGAATTTCGATTCGACGCTGCACTATCTCGACGAACTGAAACAATCGCTGGAAAAATATCCGATGGGCAACTACAAAATCGAATATTCGCTGCTGCCCGTTCCGGTTTATCGTCTGCATGGACTGACCTCGTCGAATTTTATTGCAAAAAATGCAACGCTCTGGAATTTCAACTCTTGGATTGACACTTTTAACGAAACGCTTAATTCCGATGTGGATTTTCTCTACAAAAAAGCGGACGAAACAAACAAAATCAATCTGAAATTTCTCGACCAACTTGCCGATTTCGACAAGTCGGACGTTCCGCCCGATTATGCAATAAATCCGATGATAATCAATAAAATATATAAATATGATTTCAATTCGGTAGTTGCGCCGCTGCTGCAATATCAGGCAAATAAAATTCGGTTTGCATATCAGGTTGCCGATAATGTTGTGGACAGAAAACTGTCGTCCACAAACGATTTTGCAAAATCGAACAATTATTATTTCGACCTGACGGCTAACAAACAATTAGTCGATTCGATGCTGAAACAAACAACAGGCAAGGCAGTTGCGGAAGCGGTGAAAAAATATCAGGCGTTTTTCGACGCCAACTACAAGGGTTTCGACGGATTTCAATCGTATCTGAAAAAGGAAACAGCCGACAATAACAGAATTTTGCGCAAGGCAATGGACACTTACATGAATAGCATCAAGGATTATGTAACAGCCGTGCCATCAGCAAGTTTGCAATATAAAAACGAGGCTTTTCACGCCAACGTCGTGTTGCCCGACAAGGCAAGCGCTTCGGGATATTATATTCACTCGAAATCGGCGCTGGCAAACAAAAAAGTCTTTGTTGCAGGATCTTATGTCGATGCAAAATTGGAAACACTCGCCTTTGCCGCTCTGCTGAACGAAAATTCTGAAATTGAGTGGATTAAAATTCTTGACAAAAAAGACGGGAAAAATCACGGACTGCTGACGGGCTTTTCCGACAAGGCGTTTGCTGTTGTTGCCTCAGCCAACAATAACAATATGATTACGAATTATTTATATCTGCTCAACGAAAAAGGAGAGATTGTGAAAAAACTCGAACTTGCCTCGCCCTCAGCGCCTCGCAAACTGATTTTCGACAATATCGACGAAACGCTGCTGATTGCCTTCAAAGGCGATTCGTTTAATCCATACGAAGTTACGAGCGATATTATGCAGGTAGTGATGCTCAAAGCCGACCTGACGGAAGCGTGGACATACAGCCTGCAATTTACTGGTTATCTGTCGAATGTAATAAAAACAAACAACCGTTTTTATTTCTACGGCGCATGTAGCGAAATCAAAGACGCCGACGGCAAAGTTACTGCCACCAGAAACCGGAAAATCAACGCTTTTGTTAACGTTCTGGATGCCGACGGCGGCAAAATTGCACAGCAAATATTCGCCGCCGATTTTTCGTACAACCCTCTGTTAGTAACGAAAATCAACAACGAATATATCGACATTATCAGCGCCACCGAATCCGGACAGTCGTATTACAATATAATTTCATCTAAAAACGAAATTTGGTATTCATTTTAAGATTAGCGAGATTTTTTTTATTAAACAGAAAAAGAGCAGACTGCGTAATGCTTCTGCTCTTTTTACTTATACGGTTTCGTCGGTTCAGATATCCCAATCCTGTACACGCCATATCCCTTTTTTGTAGGGAACACAAACGTAAATATCTGGATTGACGGATTTTAGTTCTTTAATAAATTCTTGTTCTCTAACGGGTGAAAGCAGCAAATATGGTGAAAGCAGCGGAAATTTCGCCTGTTTTCTCAAATCAATGCGTAATCTTTTGAGAGAACAAGCTGGCGCAGAAAGCGGATTATACGAGCGTTTGACTGAAATAATATCCGAAATTCTCACATTTCCGCCGGAAAACATCCATATTTTTATGTAAAGGTTACCTTCTGAAATGACATAGCGTATTCCTGTGAGCGTAAAGACAGTAAACAGAAATGGAGCACTAATAATGTACATTCCCTTATATATTTTGTGTATAAATATCGGAATAAAAGATGGAATAAATGCCGCGAATATGAACACTGTGAGCAACACGCTGATACGAGACCGGAATACTTTTTTTTCTATTTCTCTCATTTTCTTACTTTTTTACCCTTCGCGGGCGATTATTTATAATGCACCATATCATACGGATAGTAATTTAAATCTTTAATTATTGTATCGTCTAAATTTAATATTTTAACCATTGCTCCGCTTTCAAAACTCCAATATCCACAGTGATATGTTTTTCCTCGTGATTGTGTATTATTCGATGGAAGCCATTGTTTTTGCAAATATTTCTTTAACAGCATTATAGCCTCAATTTTATTTGTCTTAGATAATAATTCAATTTGTTCAAATGTTTGATATGGTTTTTTAAACAAAAAATGTTTGTTTTTACGTCCATATTCAGGTATTTTATAATTTATTAATAATTCTATTAAATAATCTTTTGAACATTTATATTTTGTGTCCTTTTTTATCAAATCAACAAATTTTAGAAAAATATCACTTCCTGCATCAAACAATATACCGGCAGAAATTATATTCAAAAATTGGGTATAATACATAATTCTTTGTGTATCCAACATCGCATTAACAACATCAATATAAGATTTATACACAACATAAATATCCTTTCCCATTGAATAATTTATAAGAAATATATCATATAAATCCTTATATATTCCATCCAATGTATTACTTATAACCTGTTCATTGGAAATAGGGTAAATTTGAACATTACTGTTTTGTAACTCCTTGATTTTTTGATTATCTTCAACTATCGACTTATTCTTAAAATCCAATGTTTCCTGATAACCGTCCATTGTATTATTTTTATCTCTCAATTCCATCTTTTAACTTTATTAATATTGGATTTGCCAAAACCCATTTTACTGCTAATTTCTCTAATTTTTCTATAGATTCTTCGTCAAATGTTCCGCCACAAAGTTGTTTTTTTGCATTTGCAGCAGTGTCTATATCTTCTTTTGAAAGTGAAATTCCTTCAGAAAAATATTTTATCAACAGTTGTAACATGCTACTAAAATCTTTATTCCAATTTATGCCGCCATTATCTAAAATTTCGTGTCCCACTTTTCCCACAATACGAATAACTTCTCCCTGAACAGTTTCCGCACTGCCTCTGTCGGGAACAAACGCATCCCAAAATTCCTGAAACTGTTTTTTCCATATTTTTTCTTGAGGCTTTGACGGTTTAATGATTTTGTCAATAAGGCTTGCTATTT
>JAITIA010000239.1 GCA_031279695.1 Prevotellaceae bacterium
AACAAACGTTGCTCGAATGGGCAGGCATTGCATATACGTCAAATCCAAACTCAAAAATTCACACTTTGATTGCCATTCCCTACAATCCATACGAGCCGCAACCATATCAATTTTGGACATTGGCAGGAATGCTTGATTTGGAAGAAGAATTGATGGTTGCAGAAAAATTTTGGGATTTTCTCGGAGGACAAGGTGCTTATACCGAATTATTAGATTGTTTTGAGCAGGCAGGCATTGAGTTACGTCCTGAAATTGACAACTATTTTGCCCGATTTAACACAAACTAAATGGAAACTCAGCAATTAGGATAGAAAGAAACCTGGCGCGATGACTGTATTATTTCCAACGAGTTGGCGCCGGTAAAAACGGTTATTGGCTTGTAATTAAAATAAGAACATATAATTTGATAAATGATTATATTAAGCATAAAAAATTTAGCCTGTCCTCCCCCACCCCAAGCCTGACATTTTGTCATGAAAATCTTTTTGGCAGTCATTTTGCAATATAATATTGGATTTTTGACTGAATTTAGAGATAAAATTATGGTAGAAAACAAACATGAATATCAAGAACAGCACGACATTACAAATGACGGGGAAGTGTCGGCAGAGAACATCGAAATGGATGCAGCAGCTCAAAACGAGCCGGCAGAAACAGAATTGACGGACGCAGCAACTGAAAAAATGGCAGAGTTACAGGACAAATATCTGCGCCTCTCTGCCGAGTTTGACAATTATCGGAAACGAACTTTGAAAGAAAGAGTCGAACTGATAAAAAACGCAGGCGAAGACATTTTGAAAGAATTGCTGCCTGTTATTGACGATTTTGAACGGGCAATTGATACCATGCAAACTGCTGTTTCAATGGATGCCGTTTCGGAGGGTACTCAATTGATATACAACAAATTCAAGTCGATTGTTGAAGGCAGGGGTCTCAAGGAAATTTGCCCTGTGGACGAGGATTTTGACCCCGATATTCACGAGGCAATAGCCAAAGCGCCTGCTCCCGACGGTCGAACAGGAAAAATTATCGACGTAGTTCAGAAAGGCTACTCTCTCAACGAAAAAATAATTCGTCATCCAAAAGTCGTGATAGGCGAATAAATACATACAAAATGGCAAAAAGAGATTATTATGAAGTACTGGGAGTAACGAAAAATTCCTCTCCCGATGAGATAAAAAAGGCTTACCGACAGCTTGCTATAAAATATCATCCCGATAAAAATCAGGGAAATAAGGAGGCTGAAGAAAAATTTAAGGAGGCTGCCGAAGCATACGATGTGCTGAGCAATCCCGACAAAAAAGCCGCTTACGACAAGTTCGGACACAACGCTCCCGGCGGATTTGGCGGTGGTGGAGGTTTTTCGATGGACGATATTTTTGCGCAGTTCGGCGATATTATCGACGGATTTGGCGGATTTCACGGATTTCACGGCTTCGGACGCAACCGTCATGAACGACCGGTGCGGCGAGGCACTGATGCCCGAATCCGTGTCAAAGTTGATTTGAAGGACGTTGCCAACGGCGTCGAAAAGAAACTGAAAATTCCGCTTCTCTGCAAGTGCGGCGTCTGTAATGGCACTGGTGCAAAGGATTCTACAAGCATTGTCAATTGTTCGACATGCAAAGGCACAGGGTTTGTTACAAGGGTAACCAACACTATACTTGGAACAATACAAAGCGCCTCTGTTTGTCCTGACTGTCAGGGCGATGGAACTAAAATCACCCATTTTTGCAGCGCCTGCCACGGCGAAGGAACAGTTAAAAAGGAAGAAAATATTACATTCCGCATTCCACCCGGAGTATGCGAAGGAATGCAGTTAAATATCTCAGGGAGAGGTAATGCCGCACGGCGGGGAGGCATAAACGGCGATTTGCATGTGATTATCAGCGAAGAGCCTGACGAAGAATTGATTAGAGACGAAATGGATTTGATTTATTCGCTCTATATCAGCATTCCGCAGGCAGCACTGGGGACTTCGCTCGAAGTGCCGACCGTCAACGGAAAAGCAAAAATCAAAATCGAACCCGGAACACAGTCCGGCAAAGTTTTGCGGCTCAAAGGCAAAGGCTTGCCTGATATAAACAGTTACAGAACAGGCGATTTGCTGGTTTACATCAATCTCTGGACGCCTCAAAAACTGTCGAAAGAAGAAACAAAAATGATGGAAACGATGGCTAAATCGGACAATTTCAAGCCCCAACCATCGAAAACAGACAAAAATTTCTTTGAACGGATGAAAAGCATGTTCCAGTAATTGGCGCTCAAATGACAGATACCCACGCACATCTGTACGACGAACAGTTCGACGCCGACAGGGACGAGATGATACAACGGGCTGTTGCAAACGGAGTTAGCGCGATCGTCGTTCCGTCCACCGATTCAACCAACCACAATGCGATGATGCAGCTTTGCCGTCGCTATCCCGATATATGCTATCCCGCTGTGGGTCTGCATCCTACCTCTGTTAACGAAAACTGGCGGAACGAAATTGCAGAGGTCGAAAAATGCCTGAAATCGGACAAATATACTGCGCTGGGCGAAATTGGTATCGACTGCTACTGGTCGATGGACTGGATTGAACAGCAGCGCGAAGTATTTGATTATCAACTGAAACTTGCCGAAAATTACGGCTTGCCGGTGATAATACATGCCCGTAATGCTTTTCACGAGATTTTCTCCATCCTCGACCGTGTTCATAATGAGCGGATAAAAGGCGTGTTCCACAGTTTCTCAGGTTCGTGCGACGATTATTTTAAAATCAAAGAATACGGCACGTTCAAAATCGGTATCGGCGGAGCGATAACATTTAAAAACAGCAGTTTACCACAGGTTGTGTATCGGATTCCAATAAGCGACCTCGTTCTCGAAACCGACGCTCCATATCTGACCCCGCACCCTTATCGCGGCAAACGCAACGAAAGTTCTTATATTCCGCTCATTGCCCAAAAAATTGCAGCAATCAAAAACCTGAGTATCGAAACGGTTGATGAAATAACTTCCGAAAATGCCCGACAATTATTTGTAGTGGTTAGCGGTCAGTGCTCAGCCTGTCCGCCGCAGGATTAATCACTAACCGATAAAATCCCTTTTTTTACCAAAAATTCTCTCCAATCCTTCAAAAAAAATCACAAATCTTTCAAAAAAATTTCACTTCCTAAAGCGCTGGTGCAAAAATAATTATCTGTTGTTTGAAATTTTTTTCATGCAGTTTCGGGTTGCCTGCATATTATATACGTATAAACAAAGGTGTTTATTCAACCGGCGGCGGTCTCCTGCCATGGCGACACGCGGCAACAAATACTGTTTTAACAACTCTCACTCACATTATTTCATTGGCGGGGCGTCCACTCATGCCTGCCGTTTCAGCAAGGGTAAACCGTAGCGGTTTACCGAAATTTCGATTGAAAAAAAGAATGCGGCGCTATGCGCCCGAAGGACGTGATTTTCATAACCGCAATGCCAACGGCTTGAGGCAGGTAACCCTGTTGCTCGCTCTGCCTGAAAGGCAGGACTTATACGAGGTTTTGCTTTTCGGGCAAGCGTTTGAGTATAGTATTGCGTTCCGCAAACTGCGCCTTCGGTTTGTATGCTGTTATAAAAATTTGTCCTTTCAGGACTGTTGGCTCAACAAAATCGTACCTCAATCTGTTTTTCATCCGAGAGTTATAACAGTCGATATTATTTTTATAAAAATATATAATCCGTTAAAAAAGAGAATGCCTATGGTGTTTGAAAAAGAACAATTAATGTTTCCGGCTACGTGCCGATGTGTGGCAGTGAGAGTTCGCAGAAAAAATCTCACAACTTAATTAAAATTATTAAAAATACCAAGAAAAAATTATGGTTAGAAAAAGTGTAATTATTAGATTTTTAGTTGCAGGCACAGTTTGCCTGTTTACCCTGGCGTTGAGCGTTCCGCTTGATGCACAGCAGGGTGTGAGGGTTAGCGGCTCGATTGTCGATAAAAGCAAAGAGCCTTTACCCGGCGTTAATGTTGTTGTGCGCGGCACTACGCAAGGCGTGATAAGCGACGACAATGGCGAATATTCTATCAATATTACAACGGGCGACAGTACTGCGCTGGTCTTTTCGCTGCTGGGTTTTGCCACTCAGACAGTCAAAATCGGTACTCGTCGCGTAATTGCCGTAACGATGGAAAACGAGGCTGCGGAACTTGAAGAAGTTACCGTAGTGGCTTTTGCCAAACAAAAGAAAGAGAGCGTTATTGCTTCCATTTCTACTGTTAATACCAAAGAATTGAAAGTTCCTTCGAGCAATCTGACGACCGCTTTTGCGGGACGTATTGCAGGGCTGATTTCTTATCAGCGTTCGGGGGAACCCGGACGCGACAATGCCGACTTCTTTATTCGCGGCGTTACAACTTTCGGTACCGGCAAAGCCAATCCTCTGATACTTATCGACGGGGTGGAAATGACCACCGAAGACCTTTCGCGTCTCACTACCGACGATATTGCCAGTTTCTCTATTATGAAGGACGCCAACGCAACCGCTCTTTACGGAGCACGCGGGGCTAACGGAGTGATTCTGGTAACCACCAAGGAAGGTCGTGAAGGCAAGGCGTCGGTGCAGTTCCGCGCCGAAGGCTCGTTCTCGGCGCCCACCGAAAACCTCGCTTTTACCGACCCTGTAACCTACATGCGCCTGCACAACGAGGCGGTGCGCACTCGCAACCCGATGACGCTCCTGCCCTATTCCACGTCGAAAATCCACAATACGGCGCAGGGCAACGACCCGCTCTATTATCCGGCAAACGACTGGCAGGCGCTGCTGTTCGACAAAAGCACCTTCAACCACCGCTACAATCTGAATGTCAGCGGAGGCGGTACTGTGGCAAAGTATTATATCGCCGCTTCCTATTCCAAGGATAACGGTATTATAAAAATGGATAAACGCAACAGTTTCAATAACAATATCGACATCAACCGGTATGTGCTGCGTGCCAATGTCAATGTAAACATTACCAAAACAACCGAGGCTATTGTCCGGCTGCACGGAGCGTTCGACGACTATTCGGGACCTCTCGACGGTGGCGCCGACCTTTACAATAAAGCAATGAATGCCAATCCGGTATTCTTTCAGCCGTTCTATCCGCCCGACGAGGCAAACAAGTACGCCAAATATATTCTGTTTGGAAACTACGAGAACGGCGGCTATCTCAACCCCTACGCCGAGGCGATGAAGGGCTACAAATCGAGCGACCGCTCGAACATGCTGGCTCAGTTTGAATTGAAGCAGGATTTGAAGTTTATCACCGAAGGTTTGTCGGCGCGTGCAATGTTTAACGTAAACCGCTATTCGCTGCTCGAAATGAGAAATGCATACAAACCTTTCTTCTTTGCCCTGCCTCCGAAAAGCGGCTCTTACAGCGAATATATTCTGAATGCCCTGAACCCCAACGACGGACAGGACTATCTGACCGGTGCGCCTTCCGGGAAGGAACAGACAAATTCGATGTATGTCGAAGCCGCTTTGCAGTACAGCCGTACTTTTGGCGAACGACACAGTCTTTCGGGGCTGCTGGTTTATACTCTGCGCGAATCGAAGAACGGACAGGCAGGCGACCTGCAAAGTGCGCTGCCTCACCGCAATCTCGGGCTGGCAGGACGTTTGACCTACAATTTCGACAGCCGCTATTTTATTGAAGGTAACTTCGGATACAATGGTTCCGAACGTTTTGCCGAAAATGAACGTTTTGGCTTCTTCCCCTCCATTGGCGGAGGCTGGATTGTAACCAGCGAAGAGTTTATGAAACCCCTTGCAGGAACGCTTTCAAAACTCAAACTAAAAGCCACTTACGGACTGGTTGGTAACGATGCCATCGGAAGCGACAATGACAGATTTTTCTATCTGGCAAATGTAAACATGAACGACGGCAGTCTGGCTTATCGCTTCGGACAGAATTTCGACAGTAAGGGATACTATAGCAACGGCGTCGGAATATCCATTTCGCGTTATCCCGACCCGTTCATCACCTGGGAAATCAGCCACAAAACCAATTTCGGTCTTGAAATGAATCTCTGGAACTCGCTTGAAATACAGGTAGATTATTTCCGCGAAAAACGCAGCAAAATTCTGCAGATACGTTCGTTTATTCCTACGCTGATGGGCTTGCAGGGAAGCGCTCCAAGCAGCAATATCGGTCAAGCAAGCGGCGGCGGCGTGGACATGTCGGTGGACTACAGCAAAACCTTCGGCAAAGACCTCTGGATGGTGCTGCGAGGTAATTTTACTTACGCCGCAAGCAAATACGATGTTTATGAAGAGCCCGACTATGTTGATACTCCATGGCGCAGCCACAAGGGACGTAAAATATCGCAGCAGTACGGATATGTTGCCGAACGTCTTTTTCTCGACGAAGCCGAAGTTGCCAATTCGCCCGTTCAGTTTGGCGAATACGGAGCCGGCGATATCAAATACAAAGACATTAACGGCGATATGAAAATCGACGAAAACGATCAGGTTGCTATCGGTTTCCCAACTACTCCCGAAATAATTTATGGCTTTGGTATTTCCGTCGGATGGAAAAATTTCGACCTCTCGACCTTCTTTCAAGGCTCGGCGCGTTCCTCGTTCTGGATAGACCCCAACGCAACTGCGCCTTTTGTTAACGCAAAAGTGGGTGATTTGACCTCCAACCGCGCCATGTTACAGTATTATGCTGACAGCCACTGGTCGGAAGACAGCCGCAACATCTACGCACTCTGGCCCCGCCTGTCCACTTACGGAATCAGCAACAACAACAAAACCAGTACCTGGTTTATGCGCGACGGCTCGTTCCTGCGTCTGAAAACCGCAGAAATAGGCTATACCCTGCCGAAAGCTCTGGCAAACAAAGTATTTCTGCAAAACGCGCGTATCTATTTGTCGGGTACCAACCTGATGGTCTTTTCCAAATTCAAAATGTGGGACCCCGAAATGGCCGGCAACGGTCTGGCTTATCCTGTCCAGCGCGTATTTAATATCGGTTTAAATGTTGATTTTTAATACATAACTAAAATGAATATAAATAAGAATAAGATTATGAGACATCTAAAAGTAATAATATTGATAACAGTAACACTGTTATACGCAGGCTGCTCCGATTATCTGGATATTGTTCCCGAAGGCGTGCCTACTTTGGACAATGCATTCTCGAACAGAAGTAATGCCGAAAAATTTCTGTTTACCTGCTACAGCCGTCTGCCCAATCCGGCAAGCGACTGGCACTATCCCGCCATGGTTGGCGGCGACGAAATATGGTGGGATTTTGACGGTTATACCAATTATCCCTCGTTCAACCTTGCACATGGCTATCAGAACGCCAACGACCCTCTGTTCAACTTCTGGGACGGCGGACAGGACGGTAAAAATATCTTCGTGGGCATACGCGACTGTAATATTTTTATCGAAAATATCCACCGCCCGCACGATCTCGACGATTATCAAAAACGTCTCTGGGCGGCTGAGGTAAAGGTGCTTAAAGCATACATGCACTATTTTCTGATGACACTCTACGGTCCGATACCCCTCATCAAGGAAAACCTGCCGGTCAATGCTTCGCCCGACCAGGTGCGCATGTATCGCGAGCCAATCGACGATGTGGTTAATTATATCGTTCAGCTGATTGACGAAGCCGCGCCCGACCTGCCCGAATTTCTCGTTACCCAAATCGACGGAGGACGAATAAATCGCCCCATTGCTCTGGCAATAAAGGCAAAAGCCCTGGTTTGGGCGGCAAGCCCGCTGTTCAACGGCGGCAATCCCGAATATGCCCAGTTTAAGGACAATAAGGGACGGCAACTGATTCCAAGCACTCGCGACAACAGTAAATGGGAACGTGCGGCAACCGCCATCAAAGAAGCCATCGACGCCGCTCACACCGGCAAACATGCTCTCTACACCTTCCCCGCCGACCCGAATCTGTCGGATACCACCAACCTGAAATATACCCTGCGCTATGCTGTTACACAGCGCTATAATTCGGAAATTGTGTGGCCCGATACCCATTCGACCTGGGATTTGCAGCATCGCAGTATGCCCCTCTTGCAGATGGAAAACTACAATGGCAGGGCGCACGAAAACTGCGCAACGCTCAAAATTGCCGAACAGTTTTATACCGACAAGGGTATTCCTGTCGATGAAGACCCCACCTGGGATTATGCAAACAGGTATGTCATGCAAAAAGCAGGCGCCGACCACCGTTATTATATTCAGGAAGACGAAACTACCGTCAAACTGCATTTCAACCGCGAACCGCGCTTTCATGCATGGGTAGGCTTCGACCGTGGAATATTCGAGGGCGCCGGACGCTTACTCGAAAACCAAAGTTTCTACCTCCAGTTGCGGCAGGGCGAAGCGGGCGGCATGAGAAGCAGCTACGAACACAATGTAACGGGCTATCAGTTAAAAAAACTGGTAAATCCCAAATCCCTGTTTGCCGGCGGTAACTCGATGACGGAAGAGCCATATACTTTTCCGCTGATACGCCTGAGCGACCTTTATCTGCTCTACGCCGAAGCCCTGAACGAGGCTAATGGTCCGTCGCCGGAGGTTTACAGATGGATCGACACCGTGCGCAATCGCGCAGGACTGAAAGGAGTAGTTGAATCGTGGGCTCAGTCCACACGCACCGATAAACCGGCAAATCAGACCGGTTTGCGCGACATTATTCAACGCGAACGTCTGATTGAACTCTGTTTTGAAGGACAGCGCTTCTGGGATTTGCGCCGCTGGATGCTGGCACATATCTATTTAAGCCAGCCCGTTCAGGGATGGAGCTATCGACAGGACACGCCGGAAACATACTACGTTATCCAGCAAATCTGGACAAAACGCAGGTTTCTGATGCGCGACTATCTCTGGCCACTGAAAACAAGTTCGGTGATTGTTAATTCAAACCTTAAACAAAATCCGGGATGGTGATGCTTTCAATTACGAATTAAAGTTAGTTAATTAAAAATTAGAATTAATTGATAGAAAATTAATCACTAAAAAGTAAAAATTATGAGATTTATAATCGAAACAACAGGAAAAGCCGCAAGGTCTGCATATTTGTGGATAATGGCGGCAATGTGTGCGCTTTCGTGTACCGAAGCGCCAACAGGTCAAACGCCAACAAACTCAACTCCGCCTCCGCCGCTCGAAAACGTGCAGGCAGAGCCAATGCCGGGCGGAGCAAAAATCAGTTATCGTTTGCCAAATCAAACCGACATTTCGTATGTCAAAGGCGAATTTATGTTTCAGGGCAAACCCAAAACGGTGCGTGCCTCGGTTTACGAAAATTCGCTGACGGTTGAAGGGTTAGGCTCGGTTGAGCCAATCGAAATTACCCTCTGGCTGGTTAATCACAGCGAAATACTTTCGCCCCCCACAGTTACGAGCTTTACTCCGCTCACGCCGCCGGTTCACGCAATCTCTGCTTCAGCCGAACTGCGCCCCGATTTTGGAGGCATAAACGTCCGATGGAAAAACCCCGACGGTATCGAAATCGGCGTGTTTCTTTATTCCCAAAAGGATGATGGAGAATACGACAACGGCGCCTTCACCTTTTCGCAAGCCAAAGAGGGCGAATATGTTTTTCGTGGCTTTAGAGATACGTTGCGCACATTCAGGCTGCAAATTACCGATAAATGGGGCAACCTGTCGGAAATGAAAGAGGTAACGCTTACTCCACTGTTTGAAAAACTGCTCGACCGAACAAGGCATGGTCAGCGTGCGCTGCCATGGGACAATACTTCCTCGCAGGGCGGACAGAATTTCAGCTTTTTATTCGACGGCGTCAAAACAAGCACCGGTAATGTCAGCTGGCACACGCAGGAAAATCAACCGCTCGACCAGAAGGGTTTCACCGTACCCACAATGTTCACTATCGACCTCGGCGTAGAAGCATCACTCAGTCGCCTTATCCTCTGGCAGGGACGCTGGGCGGAATGGTTTCTCTACGGACACCACAATCCCCGCCTGTTTGAGGTTTGGGGGATAAAAGAACTCCCAACAGGTAAACCCGACGACTACTGGAAGGATGACTGGAAGGATGACTGGATTTTGCTGAGCGATTGCGAAATGAAAAAGCCATCTAATTCCGCCATGGGAACAAATACCAATGAAGACGTGGCTCAGGCAAATGCCGGACACGAATTTTATACGAAACTGGCAACCGTACGTTACATTCGTTTCTCGGTCAAAGCCACATGGACTGGCAATAAGGACAATAACGTTACCATTCAGGAAATAGAATTCTGGGGAAACGACAATCCTGGTTTATGATTTTGGAATTTAGATTATTTGATTTTAAAATTAATCATTAAAAAAAAGTATGAAAAGAATATTTAAATATTTAATTGCAGCGATTGGCTTTTGTGCCACAGTCAGCTGCGAAGACATGAACAGCCTGCATCAGGAATATCTGGATCGCGGGGAACTGATATATCCGGGAAAAGTGGATTCTATCAATATCTATCCGGGTATAGAAAAGGTGAAATTCGAGTGGGAAGTCAAAGCCGACCCGCGTATTTCCAAAGTAGAAATTCACTGGTCGGAAGGCGTGGAAGCAAAAAAACGCGAATATCCCGTAATCCGTACCGAAGACGGATCTTTTATTATGAGCGCTCTGATTGACAGCATACCGGAAGGCAGCTACAATTTTGAGTTCATTACATGGGACGACGCCGGCAATCGCTCGCTTGCCTCTACACGTGCGGTCGATATCTACGGCAATTCGGGTTATCTGGCGCACCGTCTGGCAAAAACAACCCGTCTGGGCAACGGTACGCTAATCGCATGGCAACCTGCCGACTCGAGCATGGTCAGGGTAGAACTCAGTTATACCGACCTCGATGGACTGCAGCAACAAACCACAGTCTTGCCCGAAGAAAAGAATACTATAGTTCTTCATCAGGGCGAAATACAGATGGTTACCGTTTACAAAAAACCACTGGATTTGGATACTCTGCGTGCAACGGCGAAAACTTTGCCTGTATCGACCAGTTTGGCGAAAACCATTGTTAAAGAAGGTACTTCTATTATCACCGCTGTGGACTTTGACCTTGGCGGCGAAGGCGTTGCCTATCACGACAGCGACAGCAGTAACGAGGGAAATAACGACTATCGCGGCGCTCTTGGCGAGGAAAACTGCCCTGTCGATATCCAAAACACCCCGCCCAATGTCGGCTGGAGCAACGCCGGCGAATGGCTGCAATACACTGTAACAGTGGAAGAGGAAGGCGATTATCTGGCTGACTTGAATCTTTCGGTTGGCGGCGGTTCGGCACAATATTCGCTGATAGTGAACGGCGTAAAAACAGATGTTTACAATTTGATCAGCAACAGCAACTGGGACTCCTATCGCTGGTATCATCAAACCAATCCTGCCGAGCCACAGCCAGAAATACACCTGTTGAAGGGCGTCAATGTCATCAGGCTTTATATGGATAATGGAGGTTTCAATCTCCGAAGTATCAGCCTGATTAATGCCTTGTATGTGATCGTTTCGCCCGACAACAGGGTTTCAAGTCTGGCGCCGGCGCTCTACTACGGATTTACCAATGCAACCGACCTCAGCCTGCCCTTTGCAGGATCTGCTCCGCTTGAGTTCAGCGAACAGGTAATGGCAAAACCAGCCCTGAATCCGGGAGACGGCAAAAAAGCCGTGCAGATAACCAAAACCAACAAGGTAAAAGTACAGAATCCCGTTTCGTCGCCACTGAACAGATACACATTGATGTGGGATATCAACATTCCTGTTGGCGGCGAGTATTACACACTGCTGCAAACCAGTCTCACTAATTCGTCGGATGCAAACCTCTTTATCAACCGCAATCGACAGCTCGGACGCGGCGATTATTCGGGTGCGCTGGTCGAACTCAACGAATGGCATCGCATTGTACTGGTTGTTGATGATGCAGCTTCGGGCTCAACCGTTTATAAGGTGTACCTCAACGGGCAGCATGTTCTCACGAATAATTCGGGCAGCATTAAGAACGGCGCTGTGAGTCTCAAAGAGCATTTCTGGATATTCACCGACGAGGACGGAGAGGACAATGAACTCTATTGTGCCGGCTTTGCAATGTGGGCAAACAAAATGCTTACCGACACGGAGATTGCCGCGCTGGGAAAAACAGTACTTTAATGAGTAATCACCTGCCCGACATAACGAACAACTGCCCAAACAGACAGCGAAAATTCGGCAGGTTTATAACTTAATCATTATTGGATTTTAATTGAAGTCAGAAGGTCGCCTCATCGGGGCGACCTTCTTTTTAGTGGTCAGTTTCTCTGTGAAACTCTGTGTGCCTCTGTGAAACTCTGTGTTATGAAAATCACACAGAGAAACACGTCGGTACACGGAGCATACAACTGCCGCCGTCAGGCATTAATCACTAAACACTAAACACTAATCACTGAAAAGATTTTGTAAACACAAATAAAAGATATACTTTTGCGGCGCAATTTAAACGAAAAGATATGGCAAAATATATACATTTTGACTGGGCAATGAAGCGCATGTTGCGCGATAAAGCCAATTTCGATGTGCTGGAAGGCTTTCTGACCTCGCTGCTCGAAAGA
>JAITIA010000060.1 GCA_031279695.1 Prevotellaceae bacterium
GGCTTGGGCTTTCACATCGGCAATGTCGGCGTCCGTGATTTCGGGCGTAACGCTTCGCGTATATACCGAGTCAATCTCTCTGATTTTTTTGAGAAATGCCCGTACCTGCTGTTGAGCCGCTTCGTTATCGCTGCCCGCGTATGCAGCCAGCGTTTTAGCCGAAGGCAGGTCGGGCGTTTGCCCGATAATGGCTTCGGGCGAACTTTGCGTGTGCGCTGTTACTACTGTATATAACAGTAAGACAATTAACAGTTTGCTGTGGATCGTTAAAAATTTTTTTACATTTACTGTTTTCATTTTGATATCGAATTAAATTTATTTACAAATATTCCTTTCTTTAAAATACATAAATCACTGTTTTTTAATCGTTTTTAATAAAAATATCATTAAATTTGACACTGCAAAAGTATGGCGGGCGCAAACCGTACACATCCCCCATTTGAGGGTTTTTTCAAAAATGGGATTTATCGCCATACAATAAAAAAGCGTGTAAACCTTTTGAGTAATTGGTTTACACGCTTTTAGGCGATGGAAAAAAGTTTTGTTATTTTACGATACGATACGTCGTTAAAAATTCGTCAAAACAAGTCGGAATGTGTACCCGTATCGGTGAGCAACAGAGTCAGTCCGGTATCATTTTGTATCCATACGAGAATCCAGTCGGGCTGTATGTGACATTCCATTATTTTTTCGTTCTGTCGCGACTCAAACCCCTTCAATGAATGTAAAAAATGCTTCGGCTCCAATTGCTTCCCTTGAGCCAAAGTGTAAATTACGCTCTCAAGAAGTTCCAAATCCAGATTTCGGGAATGACAAAGTTTTACGTTTTTCCTGAATCTGTTGGTTACATCAATCGAATAAATGGCGCTCTCGTCGAAATTCTCTATTGTACTGAAAAACTCAGCTACACTTTTTCTCCTCAACTTTTCAGGTTTTTTCATTTCTCCTGCTTTTGGGAGTATAGATCCTTGTTATTCGCCCTTTTTCAATATCCTCAAACGCCTCTTCCAAACCCGTTTTCCGAGGTTTGACTTCGGAAAAACCTATCGAAAGAATGTACGCTAATGTTTTCTTTGCAACGGGATTGCGGGCATCGTATTCCAATGTAATTTTTGCCATAACTCTTACGTTTTAAAATTTCGCGGCAAAGATACGATATTAGATTGAATTACACAAAATCTTTCCCTTTTTGCGTGTAAACCAATATGTCAAAGAACGATTTTTTTGAATTATAAATTATGAATTTTCACAGTTCAGACAACCACTGCTTGCTGTTATAAAAATTTTGTGTACTTTTGCGGCGATTTTTGGCAAGGTTTTACGGGCTTCGGCTGCGCCGGCAATCATTATTAAAGACAATTAAACAAGAAGTCCTTTTAAATTAGTTTACAAATTATGAATAGAGTATTTAAACATGTATTGATTTGCTGCCTGATGTTTACAGGCGCAGGGGCAACGGCTCAGAACGGCTTCAAAGCGGACAAAACCACAGCGCCCAAAACTTATGACCCGATGATTTTTGGGCAATTTATCGAACATTTCCACCGTCAGATTTACGGCGGAATTTTCGAGCCCGGCTCGCCGCTTGCCGACGCCGACGGCTTCCGTAAGGACGTTGTTGAAGCCCTGCTCGAACTGAAAATACCGATTATCCGCTGGCCCGGCGGATGCTTTGTGTCGTCGTATCACTGGCTCGACGCAGTGGGTCCCGACCGCCAACCAACTCACGACAAGGCTTGGGATGTTGAAGACCCAAACACTTTTGGCACGGCGGAGTTTGTGAAATGGTGCAAACTGATTAATGCCGAGCCGTATATCTGCACCAACGCCGGCACGGGAACGCCCGAAGAAATGAGCGACTGGGTGGAGTACTGCAACCGTGATATCGGTCGATACGGGCGGATGCGCAAGGCGCACGGTTATCCCGAACCGTTTAAAGTAAAGTACTGGAGCATCGGTAACGAAAACTATATGTGGGGCGAAATAGGACATAAACCCAAAGACGAGTGGGTGCGGACGATTGTGGAGTCGGCAAGAATTATGAACGCCGTCGACCCTGATATCAAACTGTTTGCCGCAACCTGGCCCGACGAGCAGTGGATTGAACCTATTCTCAAATCAACAGCTAATTTGATTGATTATATCAGCATTCACGGATATTACGGAGGGCAAACATCCACTTATATGGATATCGTAAGCGGAACAGATGCTCCGGAACATCAGATAAAAAGAACGCTGGCGGGCATCGACAAAGCCGGACGGCGCGGGAAAACGAAAATAGCCATCGACGAATGGAACCCGCGCGCCTGGCATCATCCAAACTATCCGGCAGGAAATACCGCCGTCCCCTCGTCGGCAAAACGAGAGGATCTGATTAAGGAACGCGACAAGAACGACATCAATTCGCTGTACACCATGGCGGACGCCGTCTTCTCTGCCTGCTTTCTGAACACTTGCCTCCGCTATTGCGACGACGTGCCAATTGCAGGCTTTTCGCCAGTGGTCAATACGCGAGGCGCGCTCTTTGTGCATCCAAAGGGAGTGGTTCGTCGTACTACTTTCCACGTGCTGTCGATGTATGCCAATATGCTGGAAAAACACTTCCTACCCTCGCAAATACAGTCGGATACGCTGAAACATGGAGACAGGAAGACGCTGATGCTCGACGTTGCCATTACCTGCAACAGCGACAAAACCCGCTTTGCCATTGCCGCCGTCAATAAACATCCCGACAAAGCCGTAACTTTTGCGCCCGATTTCGCCGCGCTCACCGGCTCGACCCCCAAACAGGTGAAGGCGGTGGCGCTCACAGGCACATCGAAGGACGACTATAACGACGTGGGCAACGAAAACCGCGTTGTGCCAACCGAAATAACACTGAAAGTGGATAAAGGACTCATTACTCTCCCGCCTCATTCGGTGGTGATAATAAAACTCTAACTAGTGTCTGGTCGAAAACTCTCAACCTATTGCATTACAGATAAATGCATAATAGATTGACAGATAAAAAGATGTAAAAAAAATTTGGTAGATACAGATAAAATGCTTATCTTTGCAGCGTTAAATGGTCA
>JAITIA010000118.1 GCA_031279695.1 Prevotellaceae bacterium
TCAAGTTTAAGCAATCTATTATTGGATACATCAAGTTCTTCATGATTAATATCCATATATAAACTATTATCGACGTAAGCCAATTCATCATACCAAAAATCACCATGAGGAAGATTGACTGTTTCCAGATGTTTTCCGTCTCTGATATTGAATTTCAGCAATTTCTTATATCTATCCAACAGATATATTTCTTTTCTTTCCGTATCAACACAAAAATCCGCAAGCGCACGATATTCATCCGGTCCTTCGCCCATAGCACCTATCTGTCGGAGAAACTTGCCATTCATGTCATACATAAACATTTTTTTTGCAACTAATGCATCCAAAATAAAAATATGATTATCAACTATATCCATCTGATAAATATCGCCAATCAAAGCATAGTCCGGTTCTTCCAAAAGAATGGGGCGCACGCTTTTAACTATACTTGACAAGTAAAAAACACCACGGTCTTCCGCACTGTCGATATTTACAATATACGACGCATCACTATGTATTTGTACTGCTTCATTATTGCAACTGTATATGATTGTACACAAACAACATACAATAATTAAAATGATATTTCTATTCATTTTTCATTTGATGTAAAAGGGATACTTCTTTCATGCAAATAGAAACAAAGTATCCCTTATAATTCATTTATTACCACGGACAAGCAATGTCTTTTTCATAAGTGTTTTTTACTTCATTATTATTTGCATCCCAAAAAATCAGCCCTGTTGAGCATTTTCGTTTAGAACCATTGTTAAAACAATTCCAAACTCGTTTTTTTACAACAATGGATGTAACACCATTAATCGTATTGGGGAAATTACAATCTTGTATTCCAGAATCTGTTGTATAACAATTTGGTGAACCGACACCACCAGCCTCGCCTTCACTTGTGTAGGCCTCAATATTTTCCAAGGTCAGGTTTGATTCATTGCTTTTCACTATTGATACCAAATTATAATTGATACCGGCTACCGTAAGCGTTATCGCAACTACTGCGATTCCAATTGTTAAAAAAATACTTTCTCTTTTCATAATCTAAAAATTTTAATTTTACTGTTATTTAATTTCTTTTTTATTAATTCAATTTAAAAATTTATTGACAAACCGAAAAAATCTGTCTGGTCAAAAAACCGAAAAAATTTTTTATTTCGATTTATTTTTCAAAACTATCAAAAGACCCTTTGTCAAAATCACAGTGCAAAAGTATGGCGAAAAATCAAATCCGAGCAGGCTTGTTAAATTTTTAAGAAAATTTAACACTATTTTGTGTTTTTTTGATTTGATATAGCCGGCATTTTATTGATATATTAATTTCTTTACAAATAAGTTAAGTCTGATTTTACTTTCGTAAATTTGTGAGCCTAAACAACCCTGAATGTTAAAATTTTTAACACTAACTGCGTCAAAAATGCTACTTTACGCTCACAAATTTGCTTTTGGGAGAAATATTTGACAAAATTAACGTCCGTTACCAATAAATATCGATTAATTTTGTACTTTTGCCGCGGATTTTTAATAAAAAATTAATGATTACAAACAGACTGCAAGCATTAAGAAACGAGTTGAAACTCAGGAGTATTGATGCTATAATTATTACGGGCAACGACCCGCATTTCAGCGAATATCCCGCAAACCGGTGGAAATATCGGAAATGGATTTCCGGTTTTTCGGGCACTGCGGGAACTCTGACAATCACACAAACAGACGCCGCTCTCTGGGTCGATTCCAGATATTTTATTCAGGCTCGGGAACAACTGAAAAACACAGGTATCGAAATGCGGAAATTCTGCTCTGAATTGCCTTATATTGAATGGCTTAAATCGCATCTTGACAAGGGAGCGAAAATTGGCGTCGACGCAGGACTTGTTTCCGTCAATATCTTCAAAACCTTGCAATTGATGCTCAATCCACTGTTGGTTGAAGATATTGGCGATGTTTTCGACAAAATTTATCCCGACCGACCGGCATTGCCCGAAACTCCGGTTTTTATCCTGCCCGACGAGCTAACCGGTAAAAGTAGAGCACAAAAACTGTCGGAATTTATTGCCGCCTCAATTCCCAACGGAGAAATGTATATTGTGTCTGTCCTTGACGAAATTGCGTGGATGCTGAACATTCGCGCTTCCGACATAAAATGCTGTCCCCTTGCAATATCCTGTCTGATAATCGAACATGGCAAAACGCGGTTTTTTATTTCTGAATCGCGAATCTCGAAATCTGACCGTCAAAGCCTTGAAAATGACGGCATAACAATTCTTCCATACTGCGATTTTTTTACCTGTCTTGCAAATATCCCGAAAAATAAAATTGTGAAACTCGATTTCAACAAAACAAGTTATCTGATTTATAAGTCGCTGCAAGATAGGGGAATACAAATTATCGAAGAAAAAGATACTGTTCAAAGTATCGCAATGAAAAAAGCCGTCAAAAATGGGGTTGAACTTGCCGGATTTCGCGACTGTATGATTGCCGATGGCGTTGCAATGTTGCGCTTTATCAAGTGGATGAACGAAAATGCCGGCAAAATCTGCATCACCGAAACACAGGCGGCTCAGAAACTCGAAGAATACAGAAGTCAGGGAAAAAATTATATTGGATTAAGTTTCAATACAATATCGGCGTATGGCGCAAATGCTGCTTTGCCACACTATTCTCCGCACTCCGGCGCTGACGCGATAATAAAAACCGACACATTTTATCTGGTAGATTCAGGCGCTCAGTATCTTACAGGAACAACGGACATAACCAGAACTTTGCATTTCGGCATTCCTTCCGACGAAGAAAAAGAAGATTATACGCTGGTACTTAAAGGGCTGATTGATTTGAGTATGGCTGTATTTCCCGAAAACACAAGAGGTTCGCAACTGGATATTCTTGCACGCAATGCCTTGTGGAAAAAGGGCAAAAATTTTCTGCATGGCACAGGACACGGAGTTGGTCATTTTCTGAATGTTCACGAAGGTCCGCACAGTATTCGCTGTGAAGAAAATCCCGTTGCTCTGACTTGCGGAATGATAACATCCATAGAACCAGCAATATACATCGAGGGAAAATATGGAATCAGAACGGAAAACCTTGTTGCCTGCATGTTCGACAAAACCACTGCATTTGGCAGTTTCAATTCGTTTGAAACGCTGACACTGTGTCCGATAGACCTCCGCCCGATTGATGTTTCGCTGATGAATACGGACGAAATTAACTGGCTGAACAACTATCATCAACGGGTTTACCAGTCTTTGTCGCCATATCTTGATAATGAGGAAAATGAATATTTGAAAAAATTAACCTGCCGCCTGTCATAATGAAATCATTGAAAATAATACTCGCTTCTCAATCGCCACGACGACAGGAACTTATAGGCGGATTAGATATTCCGCTTGAAATCTCCGTCGGTTACGAATTTGACGAAACATATCCGCCCGAAATGCCAAACAGCGAAGTTGCTCTGTATCTGGCAGAAAAGAAATCGCAGGCATATCCTCTGCCATTAAATGATAATGAAGTACTTTTAACCGCCGACACTCTGGTAAACTGCGAGGGCGAACTGTTGGGAAAACCTGCTAACAAACAGCAGGCAAAGGAAATGCTGAAAAAACTGTCGGGCAAAAGGCATGAAGTTATCACCGGTGTTTGTTTGAGAAGTTTGCACATGCAAAAATCGTTCAAAATGAGTTCGTTTGTGTTTTTTGCCGACTTGCCGGCAGAAGATATTGATTATTACGTAGAAAAATATCAGCCGCTCGACAAAGCCGGCGCTTACGGCGTGCAGGAATGGATAGGTTATATCGGAATCGACAGAATAGAAGGCTCTTACTATAATATAATGGGGCTGCCGCTGTCGCAAATATGGAAAGAGTTGAAACAGGGGAACTTCTAATAATTGCTTTTTAGGCGTTGCTCGAAAACACTCATTTACAATATATAAACTCCGTTTTTTCTGTGCGCTTTGAAAAAATATTTAGCCGAATTATTAGAAATTTCTACAAATGAATTTGACGCAATGACAGATATTTCGCTGACGGTAAATAATTTTGATGAAAACCAATCATTCTCAAAACAAAATCGCATGTTGAATGTTTATATATGATTAATAATAAAAAAATTAAAGTTATGGTAAAGAAAGTAGCTGTACTGGTGCCAAATCCAGTCAATGGCTCAGGATTGTTTCAGTATTTGGAAGCATTTTTTGAAAACGGTATTTCCTTCAAAACATTTGCGATGGCAGAATCGGTGAATGTAAAGACAAATTCCGGCGTCAGCCTGCAAACCGACGATGTGGTCGCAAACCTTAAAGGGCATGAAAATGAATACAATGCTCTTGTTTTCGCTTGCGGCGATGCAGTACCCACATTAGCCGAAAATGCAGCTAAACAATATCAGGATACGATAACCGTCATCCGGAATTTCGGAAACAGTGGCAAATTGCTTGCCGGACACTGCGCTGCAGCCTTACTTTTCGACAATGCAGGTGTGGCGCAGGGTAAACAGGTTGCCTTGCATCCATATATAAAACAGATTGTTAAGAACTGTAAAGGCACGGATTCCAAATTTGTTGTCGATGGCAATTTATATACTGCCCAGACAGAAAACACGATTCCGCAGCTTATTCCATTTCTTCTCAAAGCGCTGAAGGGTTAAATCCGATAAGTCGCATTTTTGCAGAAAGCCGGACAAGCGTCCGGCTTTCGTATTTGCCGGCGTCGGACAAAAATTATTGTTGTATAAATCCCTAACTCCGCTCACTTTACCTGTTTTGGCAAACAGGCGTTGGGTTTTTTGAGTAATTTCGGAACGAAACCAGGTGCTGCGAATTTTTATTTGGTATATCGATGTCATATATAACCAGTATATGCCTTTATTTTGGGATACACGCCGGTCGTTCCAAACTGTTTTTCCTTTCTTTTTCCTTCTTTTTTTGATTTTTTTTTGATTTTTTTTGATTTTTTTTGAGAGGCAAAACATAAAAATCGGAGTCTGTATCTCAAACAAAATTAGCGCTTTTAATGTTTATTTTGATTGATTAAAATAATAATCTATATCTTTGCACCCGTAAAAAATAATTTGTTTATTTTGCGGATTGCAAAAACTGCACTACTTTTGTGCGCAATATAAACAAAAAAAAATAGTTATATTAAAATGTTAAATATTTGTATTAAAGGTATCTAAATTATTCTGAAATGTTAAAATTAAAACTAAAAAAATTGTTATTGTCGGCATTTATTGCCGTCTCTGCGCTGTCGATTGCCGCAGCCAAGAAAGAAGTCAAAGTTGTTGAGCCTATCAGAGCCTCTCTGCAACAGCGCGTTCCATCGACGCTGGACACAGGCGCATTAGTTGTTGTCAACAGAATCGAAAAGTGGAATCCCAAAGAAACCGCAATCATTATCTGCGATATGTGGGACAAACACTGGTGTAACGACGCCACCGCCCGCGTGGGAGAAATGGCTCCGCGCCTCGACGAAGTGCTTGCAATTGCCCGCGCCAAAGGCGTGAAAATTGTACACGCTCCCAGCGGATGCATGGATTTCTACAAAAATTATCCCGGACGCAAGGAAGCCCAAAAGTACAACGACCCCAAAGTTATCCAGAAAGCAGGGCTGGTCGATGGCAAATGGCCCGACAAACTGCCTTCCGAAAAAAATGCTAAATGGCCTGTCGATCAGTCGGATGAAGGTTGCGAAAACAAGGAATGCAAACCCGCCGGCGTATGGTCGCGCCAAATCGCAAGCCTGACTATCAAGGACGAAGACCTTGTTACCGACTCCGGAACAGAGGCTGCCGGCTATTTCTTTAAAAAAGGAATTAAAAACGTGATACTCACAGGCGTCCACACCAATATGTGCGTCATTGGTCGTCCCTTCGGGTTGCGCGCCATGAAAACGCTGGGTATGAACGTGGTACTGATGCGCGACATGACCGACCTGATGTATAATCACGAAATGTGGCCCCACGTTGACCATTTCTCCGGTCTCGACCTGATGGTCGAATATATCGAGACATACGTTTGTCCGTCAATTGTTTCAAGCGATTTGACCGGCAAAAAACAGTTTAAGTTTCAGGGCGACAAACGTCCGCGCGTGGCAATTCTTACCGCCGAAAGCGAATATCGCGCCAACCAGACGTTGCCCGAATTTGCTCACGACCTGACCCTGAAAAATATTCACTGCGATTATGCTCTCGGACTGCCAATTATGAACGAAGCCAAAAAGGATGCCGACGCTAAAACCAAAGCCGAATATGCCGAATACGGTATGCCTATCGATAATAATACCAAAACGTTTGCCCCTTCGCGCCATAATCTCGAAAATATTCAAATTCTCGAAGACGCCGATTTGGCAATATTCTTTATCCGCCGTCGAGCGCTTGAACCCGAAAAGATGCAGGCAATTAAAAAATACGTAGCAAGCGGTCGTCCTGTTATCGGCATTCGCACAGCCTCGCACGCCTTCGACGCCAAGGGCAACGTACCACGCTCGGGCGGAAGCGTCGAAGCCGCCAAAGAACAGGCAAACGATTATCTGGCGCAGTGGCCCGAATTTGATGCCGAAGTGTTGGGCGGAAACTATCAGGGACACTATGGTCACCTGAAAACAGGCAGCGAATTTAAACTCGTTCCGGGAATGGAAAATCACCCTCTGCTGAAAGGCGTAAAACCTTTTACCACACTCAACTGGCTCTACAAAAACCGTCCTCTCCGCTCCGACAAAGCCATTGTGCTGATGCTGGGCAGCAACCCGGGCGTCCCCGACGAACCGGTGTTCTGGATTAACAACGACCGCGCAATTTATACTTCGCTCGGCTATTGGGACGACTGGAAAGAGGAAAGTTTCCGAAATCTGATGTTCAACAGTGTTGATTATCTTCTGAAAAAACGTAAATAAAAATAAAAATACATAGAAAATTATGGATAGACGTAAATTTATCAAAACAGGAGTATTGGCTACGGCAGGCTTGTCGCTGAGCGCCGGTAGCCTTTTCAGCTCATCGTGCATGGGCGCCAACAATCGCATTGTGCTGGCATTGGTAGGTTGCGGCGGTCGCGGGCTGGGTACGATTATCAATTGCTGCAAAATTAACAGCGATGTGGTTATCAAAACAGTATGCGACGTCAATAAAACAAAACTTGCCAAAGCAGTAAGCAACGTCGAAAAAGATCTTGGATACAAACCTTCGGCTACCGAAAATATGGACGAGATTTTTAAGGACAAGGACGTGGACGCCGTATGGGTGGCAACTCCCGAACACTGGCATACTCTCGCCTCAATCCGCGCAATACAGGCAGGAAAAGATGTGTATGTCGAAAAAAATCCGACCATCAATATTTGGGAAGGACGCAAATTAGTGGAAGCAACATACAAATACAAACGTATTGTACAGGTTGGCTTTCAAAACCGTAGCGCTCTCTACGGCTTTTCGGCACGCGAATATATCCGCAGCGGCAAACTCGGTAAAATTGTTACCGTGAAATGCTACAACATGCTTGGCGGCGGCAAATGGAGCGAAGCCCCCGAAACCGCAGTCCCCGGATGGCTCGACTGGGATAAATGGCTCGGACCCGCCCCGATGCGCGGCTTCAGCCCTTCGATTGTGGATGAAAACGGTCGCGGCGGTTGGCTGAGTTACTGGGACTACAGCGGCGGCGGTCTTGCCGACGACGCTTCGCACGTTATGGACCTCGCCCGTCTGGTTATCGGCGACCCCGACCATCCCAAATCGGTTTACGGCTGGGGTGGAAACCATGTCTTTGGCGGTACTCGCGAAACACCGGAATATCAATCGATAGTCTATGATTTCGGCGACTTTACCATGTCCTGCGACAATGCCTATGCAACCAATTATATGACCAAGACGCCTAACGATATACGTATGGACAAAACAAAGTTCCCAAATTGGCGCAACAACTCGACCCGCACCGAAATCTACGGAACGGAAGGTTTGATGTATCTCGGACGTCATGGCGGCGGCTGGCAAGTGCTTGGCAAAGATAATCAAATTGTTGCCGAAGATGGCGGCGTATTTCCCGACAAGGAACATCAGATTGATTTTATCGAATCGCTCCGTTCTCGCAAAACGCCCAACGGCGAAGTGGAACAGTGCCATAAAAGCGCAACTCTGGTGCATCTCGGAAATATTGCCTATCGCACAGGAAACAAGCAACTTCTGTTTGATCCTGCAACCGAAAAAATCCTCAACGACAAACAGGCAAATGTCCTTGCTCGCGGCAAATACCGCAAAGGATACGAAATTCCCGAAAAAGTGTAAATGAGATTCAACAAAATTTAATTCAAAAAGGGACTGTATCGAATTGTGGTACAGTCTCTTTTTTATTTTCTGACCTTCAATTTATAAAGTTCTGCGGCTTTGGATAGTTTCATTTCCATTTCTTTAGCAAAATGCTGTGGAGCAAGCACGCACACACCTTCGGCGTAGGCAAAAAGATCGCGCTGCAATTCAAAATTGATAATCACATTGAGTTCAAAAACAGCGCTTCCGTCGGGTTTTTCCTCCACAATGCGCTGACT
>JAITIA010000090.1 GCA_031279695.1 Prevotellaceae bacterium
GGTATTCCGTTGCCGACGCGCACAATTCCTGCGCCCAAAGCGCGTAAGCCGAGAAAATACGCCAAACCTGCCATAAACCGTTTGTCGATGGTGGTCATCAGCTGCACGATGTCGTCGGATTTTGCGCCGGTGCAGAGGAAAGAAATTTTTTCGTTGTATGCCAGACGGTCAAGGTCTTTGTCGGTCATGGCAAAGGTAACGGGGTCGCCCAAAGTGCCCGAAGTGGTGATGAAATCGATGATTTTTTCTTTCGGAACGCACATAAAATCATAGTTATACAGCTGTAAATCTTTTTTATCGGTAAATGGAATTTCCTGCAAATCCTCAATCCGTCTGATTTTCCGAATATCAATCCCGTTTTCGGAAAACATGCGTTGATAAAACGGCGAATTTGCCTGCAAATACTGTAAGGCAATTTGCAGTTTTTTGTCCTGAAAATGTTTTATTTCCGTTTTCGGACGAAATTCTATTTCCGGTGCGTTCATATTGTATATATCCATTTCAAAAATTCATCAATCCAGCCTGTTGCTTTGCCTGCGGGACGTATGCCGAAGCCGTGTCCGCCGCGTTTTTTCTCGTCCAGCAGGAGAAATCGGTGTTTTACGCCTTTGTTGGTCAACGCCTCGTCCATGGCGACGCTGTTCCGGCAGTCAACCGTTTTGTCGCCTGTGCAATGCAGGAGAAAAACCGGCGGCATGTCCGGACGGACGTTTTGTTCCAGACTCATCATTTTCGCTGTTTCGGCTGTATGCTTTTTGCCGAGCAGGTTTTTGCGCGATTTTTTGTGGCAGATGCTGTCTTCCATCGAAACGACGGGATAAATCATCGCCACAAAATAGGGCTTCAATGAGGTGGACGTTTTTGTGTCCAGAAAGTTCGCATCGAAATAAATTGCCGCAGTTCCCGCCAGATGTCCGCCTGCCGAAAAGCCCATGACGCCAAGTTTTTCGGGATTGATTCCGTATTTGTCGGCGTTTTCTTTCACAAGCTGTATCGAACGCTGCAAATCGCGTATCATCGCCGGATGCCTGCTGCCGTGCTGCGAGGTGCGATAGCTTAATACAAAGGCGCTTATTCCTTTTCTGTTCAAATATCTGGCAACAGAAAAACCTTCATTGCTCATGTCGAGCCAATAGTAACTGCCTCCCGGGCATATAATTACTGAAATGCCGGATGTGTCGGGCTTTTCAGGTAAGAAAACAGTTAATTCGCTCAATCTTTCTTTTGCCGTTCTGCCCTCTTTGTCCCATATCTGTATGGTTTTACGGGCATAAAGCGAATGTGTAATACAAATAATAAAATAAACAAGGAACTTGATTTTACGCATCTGCTACTTTTTTCAATTTAGCTAAAGAGATTTCCTGTTTCATGCTGCGGCAGTTTACGGTAGTTTGCCTGCGGCGTATCGTTGAATGTTACTTCAAAATACTGCTCGTCGTAAAACGAAAGCACGGAATTTGTATCGGGCGTACATTCCAGATATACAATTTCGTACAAAGACAATCCTTTGCTTTCGCATATTTGTTTTGCGAGATTTTTTCCTGCCTGCGTAACCGAAGTGCCGGGGTTGTCCTGATACAGTTCGGTAACTATGACATACTTTTTTTCGTCTTTTTCAGTGATTTTCAACCCGCATTTTGAAGCAACGCCCCAGAGTCCTTCAAAATCGAATACTTCGTCGTAATATTTTTCCGAAACTTTCATCTTTCTGTGTTATTTAAGAATAACGGATATATAATTTTGTGATACATTGTTTTTTAATGATTGACTTGACGGGCATAATCCAAGCCTTTTGTCTGGAATCGTCGGTGAGACAGTCGCAAGCCTGTTGCAGGGAAGCGAAAATCTCCGTTTGCCGGCAATACAACAGCCGGACGAGTGGAATATTCGTCGCCAACGATGTATATATAATGTGTGTATAAGGGCACGATGAATCGCGCCAACCGTCTGTATTATAACATAAATACGAAACGTGGGGGGGGGGGGTAAATATTTAGTATTTAAGCAATTATGCTCATGTATTGTTCTGTATTTACTTTCCGTTTTCATTGTTTCTATCTCTCTCTTTTCCAAAATTATTTCAAATGTTAGGCGCAAAGTTAAGAATAAATTTTTAACGGGGACTGAATTTGCCTCAGAAAACATGCAGGAGATAAAAAAAATCTCTCAGGAGATTGTTTCTAAAAATCCGTTTTTTGATTTCGTTTCTCGTGAGATATTTTTTATCTCCTGAGAAATGAAATCTATTTCTCGAGAAATAAATTCCATTTCACGTGTGTTTTTCATTATATTTCTTGAGAGATGATTTTCATTTCTCAAGAGATGGTTTTCATCTCTTCGGAAATAGAAAAAATCTCCTGCGTGGTTTTTTCAGCTTTTTCATCTTTTCAGGGATTTTCCCGTGTCATGTATATAAATTATGTTGTGTCGAATCTGCAATCTGTCGTTTTTCCATGACAATTTGTATGGATTGTTTTGACATCCAGGAGCAATACTTTGTAAATGTTGTCAGTATTATAATTTCGTTTGGAAGAATCCATATAATTCTTACCTTTGCATCCCGACATCAGGATATAAACAGTTTTGGGTATCCGGATGGATTATTATGATTTTTTAGAATTTATATAAAAATAATATTCGTAATGAAGACAACAGCTTTCACGCAGTTTCACATCGAATTGGGAGCGAAAATGGCTCCGTTTGCAGGTTTTAACATGCCGATAGAATATACGGGCATCAACGATGAACATCTCACTGTTCGGGAAAAGGCAGGAGTGTTCGATGTGAGCCACATGGGCGAAATTTGGGTTAAAGGCGCCAACGCGCTGAATTTTCTGCAATATGTAACATCCAACGATGTTGCGGCGCTGACGTCAGGCAAAGTGCAGTATTCGTGCATGCCCAATGGCAAAGGCGGCATAGTGGACGACCTTTTAATTTATTGCATCGACGGGCTGACTTATTTGCTTGTCGTAAACGCCAGCAATCTCGAAAAGGACTGGAATCATCTTGCCTCGTTTGCAGGCAGGTTCGGGCTGACGCCGGGCAGGGAACTGTACAACGCTTCGGACGAAATTTGTCTGCTGGCAGTTCAGGGTCCGAAAGCCATTGAAATTGTACAGAAAATCACGGACGAAAATATTGGCGACATGCCGTACTACACTTTCAAAAAGGTAAGAATAGCCGGAATCGAAAATGCAATTCTCTCAATTACCGGCTACACAGGCGCCGGCGGATGCGAAATATATATCGCCAACGAGGACGGCGAAAAACTGTGGAAGGCGTTGTTTGAAGCGGGAAAGGACGCCGGACTCAAGCCCGCAGGTTTGGGGGCACGCGATACGTTGCGTCTGGAAATGGGATTCTGTCTGTATGGAAATGATATAGACGAGACAACTTCGCCCATTGAAGCCGGCTTGGGCTGGATTACAAAGTTCAAGGACGACAAGGATTTTATAGACCGGGAAATTCTTCTGAAACAGAAAAACGAAGGTACACAGCGAAAACTTGTCTGTTTTGAGATGATTGACAGAGGTATTCCGCGTCAGCATTACGATATTTGCAGTGCGGACGGTCAAAAAATCGGCGAAGTAACATCGGGAACGATGTCGCCGTCAATAAAAATTGGCGTGGGTTTGGGATACGTGCAAACGGTATATGCAAAACCCGGAAGCGAAATTTATGTCAAAGTGCGGGATAAACTGCTGAAAGCAAAAACGGTCAGGAAGTAGTAGCGGGTATTTGGTACAGAGTACAAAGTATTTGGTACAGGGTACAGAGTAGTGAGTAGTGAGCACCCACTACTCTGTACTCACTACTCTGTACCAACCAGGTCAATAAACCACATTTATTATTTTCCCTTTAACTACGATAACTTTTTTGGGCTGTTTGCCTCCGGTGTATTTTGCCGATTGCGGACTGGCAAGCACGTCCTGTTCCATCTGTTTCGGGTCGGCGTCTAAGGGGAAATCCATCTTAAAACGTGTTTTGCCATTGAACGATACGGGATATTCAAAGGTGTTTTCAACCAGCAAACTCTCATCGTATTCGGGAAACGAGGCGACAACTACGCTTGTTGTGTTGCCCGTCAAATGCCACAATTCTTCGGC
>JAITIA010000140.1 GCA_031279695.1 Prevotellaceae bacterium
ATAAAAAAAGAATTGCACGACATCTACATACAAGCAATGGATTTAAAGGAATTTAGAGGTGTAGTAAAAATGTTCCGAAAGCACGAAAAAGAAATTTTGAATTATTTTAGAAACGGGCTAACTAATGCTAATGCTAAAGCCGAAAATCTCAACGGCAAACCCCAACGATTTATTGCCGCTAACTATGGTATTAAAGACAAGGATTTTTTCCTCTATCGGACTGCAGGGTATTTTTCATAGCACCTCAAAAAAAGATTTAGCCTAAAAAAAATACTCTGCTTTTTTTCGCAACCACAGCAAAAAATCGACTTTCAATCATTGATAATAAGCATAATATTGATATGAAAAATCTAATCGCTGACGAGAAAAAATTTTCCCCTACAAGCATATTTTGGGCTGTTAAAACAGAAATTTACGACACAATTTGGCTGTTTTTTGCATTTTGGAAAAGGCTTTTCTTTCGGATTTGGCTTCGGAACAATCTCTCGTGCGGAGTGAAATTTTACATCAATATAAAGAAATATCTTGAATTTGTAACGAAAAAATCACAGATTAATTATTGGATTTTCAATATATTGCGAAAAAATGTGCGGAATTATCCAAAAAATATGTAATTTTGCCGCCATAAAAAAAACAATATGACGGAATATCAAAAACAGGAGGTTTTTATAGATAAAAATACTTTTAACGATGGTCAAACTCTGCATTTTAACGTACCCGATATTGTTGTTTTTACAGGAGCGAACAATGCAGGCAAAAGTCAAGTTTTGAGAGATATTGAGCAATATTTTCAATATGCCGAAAACTTTCATAATCTTACTATTAACGGGATTGTGGGTGAATTACGCGAGGTACGTAAATTTATTCAAAAAACACTAAAAAGTTAATCTTATGTCATTTCACTCCATTCATCTATATCACAACGAAGTAGAAAATCTAAAGACCTTTGGCGGCACAACAAAAGAAACGGCTATTCGTAACGCTTTCTACAACCTGCTGAACGATTACGCCCGTCAGCGGGGACTAATCGTGGTTGCCGAAGTGAGCGTCAAAACATCTGGCAATAAAATTGTTACCCCCGACGGCACGCTCAAAGACAGCCTCCGGCAGGATTGGGGTTATTGGGAAAGCAAGGACGAAGCCGACAAGCTCGACGACGAGATTGAAAAGAAATTTGCCAAAGGCTACCCGAAGGACAATATCCTGTTTGAGGACAGCCGAATAGCCGTGCTGATACAGAACGGCGACGAAGTTTTGCGTTGCAATATGAACGATGAAAACGCCCTGCATCTGTTGCTGACGGAATTTTTCTCGTTCGAGCGTCCCGAAGTCCGGAATTTCCGCCAAGCCATCGAACTATTCAGGCAGGACGTTCCGAAAGTAACGGAAACCATTCGACAAATTATTCTCAATTCCGCCACATCTAACACTCTATTTGTAAAAGAGTTAATGTCCTTTTTGGAACTTTGTCGCGGCAGTATCAATCCGGCTATTACACGCGCGGATGTGTATGAAATGATTATTCAGCACATTCTGACGGAAGATATTTTCAATACCATTTTCGACGAAACGCAGTTTCACCGCGAAAACAATATCGCCCGCGAACTCGAAAAAGTGATAGCAACGTTTTTTGCCGGCAGCCTGCGCAAAGAAACTCTGCGCGGCGTAAAGCATTATTACGACGCCATTAACGCCGCTGCCGCCGGCATTGCCGACCATCACGAAAAACAGAAATTCCTGAAAGTTGTTTACGAAACATTTTATAGGAGCTACAACCCCAAAGCCGCCGACCGTCTCGGCGTGGTTTACACGCCCAACGAAATTGTCCGTTTTATGATTGAGAGCGCCGATTATCTGCTGCACAAACATTTCGATAAATATCTCGAAGACCCCGACGTGGAAATTCTTGACCCGGCAACCGGCACAGGCACGTTTATTTGCGACCTGATTGATTATATCCGCAGGGAAAAGCTGGAATACAAATACAAAAACGAAATTCACGCCAACGAAGTCGCCATTCTGCCGTATTACATCAGCAATCTCAATATCGAATTTACCTACGCACAGAAAATGAATCGCTATGTAGAGTTTGAAAATCTGTGTTTTGTGGATACGCTCGATAATACGGGATTTCATTATGCAGGCAAACAGTTGGATGTGTTTTCGGAAGAAAACACGCAACGCATAAAAGAGCAGAATAAACGGAAAATCAGCGTGATCATCGGCAATCCACCCTATAACGCCAATCAGCAGAACGAAAACGACAACAATAAGAATCGCGAATATCCCGAAATTGACAAGCGAATCCGAGATACGTTTATCAAATACAGCACGGCGCAGAAAACCAAATTATACGATATGTATGCGCGGTTTTACCGCTGGACTTTCGACCGTTTGGAAAATCAAGGCATTGTGGCGTTTGTTACCAACCGCAGTTTTATCGATAGTCGCACATTCGACGGATTTCGCAAAACCGTTCAACAAGATTTTGATGCAGCATATATTATTGATACAAAGAGCGATATTCGTGCTAATCCAAAAATTGCCGGCACAACGCACAATGTGTTCGGCATCCAAACCGGCGTTGCCATTATGTTCTTGATAAAGAAACAAAAGCGCGACAATAAAACATGTAAAATTCATTATATTGCCCTTGACGATTTTTGGCGCAAAGAACAAAAACTCCAATGGCTCGCCGAACATCCACTGAAAAATATTCCGTTTGAAATTATTCGTCCCGACAAAAATAATAACTGGATAAACCTTACAGACAACGACTTTGACAGTTTGTTGCCGCTGTGCAGTAAAAATGCAAAATTGGGACGCGGAAATGAAACGCTGTTTGAGTTATTTTCGACAGGAATTGTTACGGCAAGAGATGCATGGGTATTTGATTTGTCGAAAGAAAATCTCTCAGTAAAAATCAAATATTTCATTGATACTTACCGAGAACAATTAAAATCAGGAGAAACAGACAATGAATTATTGGACTACACCATAAAATGGAGCGACACATTAAAGTCTCATCTCAAAAGAAAAGCCAATTTGCGTTTTGACGGGAAAATTATTGTTACTTGTTTGTATCGTCCTTATCATCAAATGCTTTACTATTCGGAGAAGAAATTATCCGATAGGCTTACTTCAAATCATACAACCATATTCGGGAATAGTTTTAATCGGGAAAACATGCTTATCTCTTATTCGGGAATAGGCAGTTCAAAATCATTTTCCGTGCTGGCGTCCAATAAAATATTCAGTTTGGATTTTCTCGAAAAAACCCAGTGCCTTCCTCTCTATCGTTACGATAAAGACGGCGTCCGCATCGACAACATCACAGATTGGGGTTTGCAACAGTTTGTAAATCATTATGGCGATGACAGCATCAGCAAAGAAAACGTTTTTCATTATGTTTACGCCGTTCTTCACAACCCCACCTATCGCAAAAAATACGAAACAAATCTGAAACGCGACTTTCCGCGTATTCCATTATACGACGATTTCCGCCAATGGACAGCGTGGGGTAAACAATTGATACATTTACATATAGACTATGAAAATGTGAAACGATATCCGTTACAAGTAATAGAAGATGCCGACAAAAAAACTAATCCAAAACCGAAATTGAAAGCCGACAAATCCGCCGGCGTTATCCTGCTCGACGAACAAACCGAACTGCACAACATTCCCGTCGAAGCATGGAATTACAAGCTCGGCAACCGTAGCGCCCTCGAATGGATTCTCGACCAATATCAGGAAAAGAAACCCAAAGACCCCACCATTGCCGAAAAGTTCAACGCCTATCGTTTTGCCGATTATCGTCAGCAAGTTATTGATTTATTGATGTGTGTTTGCACCGTCAGCGTGGAAACAATGAGGATTGTCGGCGAAATGGAAAATGCACAAAATTCATAGAAAAGACATTTTTTTAATAAAAATCATCACTGTTTCCTGTTTTCAATTTTGTAAATCAATCTATTTCCACTCGCTCAATCACGTTACCACATTAATTCCCGAATGTCCGTTGCCTTTTTGTATCACTTCTATATGCGTAGTAATGCGCTCTTTCAGTTCCGTCAGATGAGAGATTACGCCTATCATTTTGCCCTCATTTTGCAGATTCGACAGCGCAGTGAGTGCCACGTCGAGATAATCCGAATCCAACGTCCCAAAACCTTCGTCGATAAACATTGTGTCGATTTGCATGTTATGGCTTGCCATGTTTGCCAAGCCAAGCGCAAGAGAGAGCGACACAATAAACTTCTCTCCACCGGATAGATTTCGGGCTGTGCGGCGGTCGCAGTTCTGATATTTGTCGATAACCGACAGTTCAAACGGATTGGACATATCTTCGGCACGTTTAAGAACATAGCGCTCCGACATCTTTTGTAATTGTATATTGGCAAGCACAATGAGATTTTCGAATGTAAGTGTTTGCGCGTAGTTGCGAAATTTCTTACCATCGGCAGAGCCTATCAGGTTGTCAAGGCGTTTCCACTTGTCGCTCACGGTTTGCTGTCGTTCTTTTTCGGCAAGTTTTTGGCTGTTTCTTGCAAGATTATGACTGTTGGTTTTTAAAATTTGCTTGTTTATCCCTATTTTCTGCGCCATTTCGTCCGATTGCGACCGTTTTTCTGTGCCTTCAACTGCTAATTCTTCAAAGGTTTTATCGGTAACATTTTCCGCTTGTAACCTTTGCAGGCGATTTTCACCGTCTTGTATAACAGCATTAGTTTTTGCAAGTTCAGTATCCGCCTCGTTCAGCGACTTTTCAGTGATACGTTTTGCCATTTCGCGCTCGGCTACTACTGTTTTCAAGCGTTTATCTTCATCGTCCACATTTTTGTCGGCAAACAGTTGATAACGTTTATCTTCAAGTTGTTGCTTTTCGTTTTCAACACTTATACGATTATTGTTTGCCGTAGCCGTTTGCCGATTATTATTTTCAACTGCTGCTTCCGTCAGGCGCAATTCGTTTTCGATTTCTACCTTCTGTTGTGCAAGTTTTGTCAGCTGTTCTTCGTTTGCACACCATTGTTGAAAACAGGTTTTCAATTCGGCAATGCTTTTCACTTCATATTGATTGAAGGACGCAAGCAGTTTTTCATATTCAATATTATACTGTGCACCGATTTGTTCAACATTTTTCTCCGCATTTGTTCTATTGTTTTCTATAATTATTTTCAATTTTTCGGCTTCATTCATTACTTTTTCCGCCAATTTTACCTCATTTTGATATTTTGGTATAACTTCATCCCTTAGTTTATTAATATCTACATCTATCTCTCTTGCCTTTACAATAGTTTGTCGCAAATTTTTAAATTGATTCTGTTTATCGATACGTATTTTTTCAAGTTGAGCAATACAGTCTGCATCTTCTGATATTATGCCAACATGAGATTTAATCGACGACTGTATTTGCTCGATTGTCATTCGTAGAGACGCCAACAATTTTTCTGTTTTACTTTTATTCGTTTCGGCATGTTCTCTATCGCTTACTGTTTTTGCAGAATGGCGTTCGTCGATTTGCAACTGTTTAAGAAGTTCGCTGTGTTCTTGTTTCGATAAAATAAGTTTCTGCTTATTCTCTCCTGTTTCTGGAATATTTCCTTTTGCAAACGGATGTTCTTTTGAACCGCACAGTGGACAGGCATGATTGTCTTCAAGTTTTTTTCGCTGTTCATTAAAATTTTGCACTGTTTCAACAAAGTTTATATGTTCCTGTAATATATCAATCTGTTTTGCAATACTCTCAATAATGCGACTGTTTGATTCAATTTTATTTCGCAAATCTTTTTCCTGTTCAGTGTGTTTTGCAATGGCAGTTGTATATACTTCTATTTCGCTTCGATAGTCGATAGCGCGTTGAATATTTTCCGACAGATTTTTTATCTCTTTTCCAAATTTTTCTATCTGATTAAGTTCTTCTTGTAGTGCATGTAAATCGCGTCCATTCAGATAAGTATTTAATTTATCTTTCTGTTCTATCAACTCCTTATCTTTTTCCGACAGATTTGTTCGCTTTGTCTCAAATTCGCTTTTTGATTTTTCATATACCTCTGTTTGAGCAGATAATTCTTTTGTTGATTTATCTATAGATTTCTGTTTTTGTTTTAAATCGGCAAGCAAGTTCTCGATTTGTGCATTATGCTGTTCTATTGCCGCATAGCTGCGCGACAAACTTTCGTAGCGCATGTTTTGCGATTTCCATTCTACGTGCTTATTAACAATTTCGTTGGTTATCAATAATTTTTTCTTATTATCAGTAAGCCTGTCAGTAAGTTTATTACTTTCATCATTGAGCGCTTTCAGTGTTTTTTGTATCGGTTGGAGTGCAACAGTTTTTTCTGATATTTTAGTATCTAATTCGCGGACTTCTATAAATACCGGCGACTGTTTTTCATACTCTGCTTTTAACTCGTCGAATATTTTTACTGCGGCAAGCATAGCATTTTTTGCTGTGTTTTGCTGCGTTTCAAGTTCAGGAAGTTTTGCTCGTGCCTCGCTGATTTGTTTACGCAGTTCTACTATATCATTTATCCATTTTTTTGCAGTTTCAATTACTTGCACTTCAACATCAACAGTTGCTTTTCTGCTTTCACACTCCACTATCTCAGTATTGTATATCAGTATTTCGTCTGACGTCAGTATCTTTATCTCGCCAAGTTGGAAGATAATCTGTTCGAGTTTATCTTTCTCAGCCTTATTGCGTTCAAACACTCGACATGATATTTTCCCGTATATCTCTGTTCCTGTTATCTGTTCAAGCAACTCACTCTTATCGGAGCGGTCGGCTTGTAGAAAAGCGGCAAAACTTCCCTGTGCCAACAGTATTACTTTTGTAAACTGCTCAAATGTAAGTCCTGTTATTTCTTCTATTTTTGCTGTTACAGCGCTTGCTTTATCGGCAATTATCTTATTATGTTCATCGGAAACACTACGTTCTATCTGCTTCAAATTTCCTGTTCGAGTACGTTCCTGTAGCCATTTCGACTTCCATATTTTGCCGGCTGTCTCAAATACTATTTCGGCATAACAATCAGTTGTCCCATGCGTCATAACATCATTATTATGTCCTGTAACATCTACACGTGGCGTTTTACCGTAGAGCGACAGCAGTATAGCATCCAATATAGAACTCTTGCCCGAACCTGTTTTTCCTGTTATTGCAAAAAGTCCATTATCGGTAAATTCTCTGCGAGTGAAATCGATATGCCACTCGCCGGCAAGAGAATTAATATTTTTAAATCGTAAACTTAATATTTTCATTCGTTTTCGTCTATATTTTCGTTATTTATACTGTATATAATTTCCATATACATTTCTTTTAACTCTTCATGCTGTTCGCTTGGAACATCTTTTTTTCTTAGCAGAATATCAAAAACTTCTGTTTCGTTCAGTTCATCAAGTTTTTTTTCGATATTTGCATCTGCCAAACTGTCGATATCTCGTCGTGTGCTGCTTTTCAGCACATCTATATTTGTATCTCGAACTTGTTCGTTTATCCATTTTGTTAAATCAGGAAGCAGTTCGTTGCCATCATAAACAATCTCAACCCACACAGATTCTCCGTTTGCACGTAGTTCGGCTATACGACTACTTATATCGCTACTATTTCCACAAATTGACTCCATCTTTTGAAATACAGGTATTGGCAGTTGGCAAATAGTTTTTGCTTCAAAGTCTATTATTTCTACGCTTTTACTTTGCAATACTTCGCCAAAACCCATTGCTATTGGCGACCCGCAGTAGCGTATATTATCGGCAATTGATGAGGCTATATGAAAATGTCCTAACGCAACATAGTCAAATATAGGTGAAAATATATCGGCGCTAAGAAATTCTATTGTTCCAATATATGTTTCGCGCACACCATCATTCTCTATTCGCCTTCCTCCTGCTATTGATAGATGTCCGGTGGCTATTATTGGAATATCGGCATTAAGTTCCACCCGTTTGCGCTCTGCAATTTCGGCTACATCAGCATAGTGTTTGCTAACACATTCGGCAATTCTGGCAGAACGGCTTGCATAAGTCTCGCCCTCAGTATAGCGACTAATATCCCGCTCGCGCAGAAATGGAACCGCACAGATAATTGCTATTGGAGCGCCTTGCTTGTTAATAACAAATACCTCGTCGTTTATATTTTCGCAGGCTCTGCCAACAACTTTCACATCGATAGCCGACAGTATTTCTTTAGGCGCTTCAAGCACGCCCGCCGAATCGTGATTGCCACCTGTAACTATCACGCAGCTGCATCCGCTATTTCGAACATCAACCAAAAAATTATAATACATTTTCAGCGATGTATTTGAAGGCGACGCCGTATCGAATATATCGCCGGCAATTACCAGCACATCAACCTTATTTTCTCGTATTGCGTCAAGCAACCACTCAATAAATTGTCGATGTTCATCATAGCGCTCTTTCTTGGAGTATAGCATTCGTCCAAGATGCCAATCGGAAGTATGGAGTAATATCATTGTTTATTTTTAATTTACTTTTACTGTCATTAATAAATATTAGTTCTATATCATACTTGTATATAATAATTCAATCTACGTATAACCTACAAGTTGTACTTGCGTAAATAATTTAGCCTGCATACAACAAGCACATAGCACTTGCATATAGTAATTCAATCTACGCACAACCTGCAAGTTTTGTTTACATCAATAATCCTGCCTGCAAATCATCAATACACTGTACTTGACGATAGAAATTCATCTTACGAGTTGTTTTTGCACTGCGTTGATGGTGATAATTCTCCTTGCGAATTGCAATTGTACTATACTTGTCGATAATAATTCACTCTACGAATCGTTTTTACACTATACTTGCTGGCAACAATTCATCACGCGAATTATCTTTATATATAATAATACGGTTTTGCAAATTATTGCTGATTAACCTCATATAACGTTATTCGGCAGTTATACCTCATCTGAATTATTTCAAATAAGAGTATAACCGCCGTATAACAATTATTTTGCAGTATTATAATAAGGTATCACTGCCGGACGACAACAGTTTATCCTTTTTATAAATATATTACAGATATATCAGCATAAAGTCTGTTTACTTTGTAATAATACTGCATGTTCCTATCAAGCCCGATTCTTGCAGTTGGGAGTCCGGTTTGTATGGATTCGTTGATGCGCGTGTCGTTCGCTTGTCTTCCGGCAGGCGGCTGTCGCCAATCATTCTGTTTGCCCAGTTATTTACAACATCAACTTCCAGAACATTTTCTCCTTTTTTCAGAGCATTGCCAAGCGGGACGCGATAGGGCGACGCCCAAAGAGCGCCAAGCGGTTTGCCGTTCAACTTCACTGTTGCCATCACCATCACCTTACTAAACTCGATATATGCTGTTGAATCAGGTATTTTATCAACAGTGAATTTTGTTTCGTAATGCGCCGTTCCCGAAAAATAGCGAATGTTTTCGTCGTCCGATTGTGCCCAGTCGCTGAGCGAGTTAAATGTTACAGGCTCTTTCGGACCGCCTTTACCCTCTTCAAATTTAACTGTCCATGGGCTGTTGATTGTTTGAAGCGTTTTATACTTTGTATATTCCATTTTAGAATGTCCGTTTTCGTCAAACTTATCGCGAAATATAACAAACACCGACTCGAATGGCTCTAAGGTAATGAGCGCTATGGTGGCTTTATCTGATACCCTAAAGTAATTTTCTATACCCATTTCCATAGTTACAGGATGCCAAAATTCGACAGCTCTGCCCGACACACGAAATTCTGGTGTTATATGTACTTTCTGGTCGCTTTGATTGCTGACAAAATATATGTCGCCGTCATTCAACTTGCGGTGGGTAAACTTTACCTTATCATTTGGCGTTGATTTAAGGTCGAAGTCTGGAGGTAATTTAAGCGACGCAAATACTTCTTTCAAAGGAGTATCGCCTGCGAAGACCTTCCCTTTACCATAAACATATAGTTTTTGGTCGCCGGGACCCCACATTTCGTTAGCCTGACATTGCACACAGTCGTCGGCGGATGGATAATTCTCCAAACTTGGCGACCGTTGAGGGCGACGACCAACTACTGTCAAGCCCTCCTTAACCAATTCGGTGATACGCATCAATACATCAGGTCGCATTGTTTCAAGCGGAGGCAGCACAAGCACGCTATACTGCATTCCGTCGGGCAGTGTAAGTTTGCCATCTTCTACGGACGCCCGCGTCAATAACACTTCGGCGTTGATAAAATCGTATGAATATCCCTGTGGCAGTTCGGGGGTACATACTCCGGTCATTTTCGGAGCATCTTCGCCTATAAAGTAGGCAACGTCGGCAACATACAGTCCCTGTTGCAACAAAAAGTTACAGCGCCGCAGATAGTTGGTAAACGTTTGCATCTGCGAGAACCATGTGTTTTTACGGTTAAATTCTACTCCAAACCAGGCATTGATACCCGGATTCCAATCTTCGTAGGCTTGCTGGATATAAACATGCAACAGAGAGGCATTGATACCGTCGGTAAACGACCTGTCCACTACGGATTTTAGATTGCCCGGGTGCAGCCAAAAATGTGGACCGCCGCTGGTACACGACTCTGCCCATGCCCTGCGCTTACCATATATATGCGCACAGGACGAGGCTGCATGGTTTTCGATACCATCGCCCCAATTGCCTGCCCAAAATTCTCCGCCAATCTCGTCCGACTGTCCGCCGTATTGTAGAAATTCGCCCGGAAAACCCCAGTGTCCGTAGTTCTCAAGCCAGGTTGTGAGTCCGTGTTTATTCGATATTTCCCGTAATCCGCCAACATACTCGTAGGATACTCTGTCGGCTACAAGGCGGCGCACATCCCAGAGAAATCTGTCCGACAGTTCGCGGCTGCCAACCACTTCGCCGTCGAACACAGGCAAGTAGGGTACGGCGCTGTAGAAATATGTTTTCTCGAACTGTTCAAGCATATTATCTGTCCAGTTTTGCCCGCCGGTTTCATAACTGTCGGCAACAACAACTTTAAAGGTACGTCGGTCTTTGGCTGGAATACGTCGCAAAACTTCGCCAATAAAGGCGTCGAAATGCGCATAAATATGTTCTTTGTTCAATTTGTCGGTTTCCAGACCTTTACCTTCTTGCGCTGCCGGTGCGTTTTGCACTCCGGTTGTTATCATTGCAATGCGTTTAACAGTCCATAGTCCTTCGGGAGCATCCCATTGCAGTGTACCGTCAGCCGACATTTTGTCGGTCAAATCAATCACTTTATCCACAGGAATACATACCGCAGGGTTGGCTTCCGCCTGTTCGTCCCACAAATAGTCGTGCCACATAGGTATTGGCTCTTGAAACATCTTGCCGAGAGTCTTTTCCGGATAGCGTTCCATACAGGCACGCGAACTCAATGTAATATCGATATCGCCCGCACCATTGGCAACCAGAACTACGCGGAAATTTGTTGCCTTTGTTTCCGGTAGCGAGGCAACCACAGGAGCGTGCTGCATAAAACCTACATTAAGATTGCTGTTGGTGCGTCGGATATTCACACGTTTCAAATGACGATAGTCTGCGCCATCCTTAACAAAAATATCTGCATCCGACCATATTCTTGCCTTTGTTTCGATAATAATACTGCGCGCGGTAGCGGGTTTGTCGAAGCGAAAATCAACCGTAAGTGGTTTATCGTTTTCTTTCTTCACCGAAATGGTCTTTTCCGCAATTTCGTTCTCGGGCAAAGCTGGATATGCCACTACGCGAATATCCTGCGCATTATCGCCAACCTTATCAAGTTTGAGGCTTACTTTGCTACCGCCGTCAATTTGAGTTGATGTGGAGGCTAATCGTCGCATACTTTGCTGAGGCTTAATCCATGGACCGCCGGACTGACTCCAGCCGGGCGAGTTGAACATGCCAATTTCTATACCAAGTTCGCCTGCTTTTTTCATGGCGGCATGAAGTACTGTCCACCACTCGTCCGACAATATTTTGACCTTACCGTATGGCACGCCTTCGCCGCCAATATTGCCAATAAATGCACGACCGATACCGGCGGATTTCATGGCTTCGAGGTCGCGTTCAACGCCTTCGACACTTATATTGTCCGACATCCAGTACCAGTAAACGCCAATGCGTACACTGTCGGGAGGTTGGCGGAAGCCTTCCGCTAACCTGTTGAACTCCGATTGCCGACATGAGCCTGCAAAAATACACAAACTTGCCAGACAAATAAATAATGATGCTATTCTTTTACACATGACTTTATTCCTTTACGTCGGTTGTTTCTTCCCAGTCTTCTTCAACAGTTTCGGGTTCCGCCTTAACGTCTTTTATCGCCTTGCGTCGTCCTTCCGACTGTAACATCTGATTTTTATACCTGTCGGATACTGCGTTCATTTCAAGTATAAATTCGGAATACTGTTCATCACCATGTACCAGTATAAGAGCATCGAGCATATCAAGAATTGCCCTGAATGCTTTGTCCACCTCCTTACGCGCATCCTTCATGTGTATGGTAGGACGCAGAGAGGCTTCTTTGTATCTTGCCGACATCAGTTCCCGAAACTTTGAATTTTCGGAGTTAAGGTGCGTCAACCATTCACCGAGACCGAGCAGCACAATGTCGTCCGAGTTACTGTCGGTAAGTTCCCGTAACATGTCGTCGATTGCGGCGGTTTTCTGGTCGATTGGCTTTCGCGCGATGTTCCCGTAATGCGATACGGTTAAATCGACGCGATAAGAAGCAGCCTTTTTGTCGGCATTATAGTGGCTAAGCCCTGCCTTTACAGCATTGCTAAATCCACGATAAATGGTGTCGCGACTGAGATCCTGATCTTTAATCTGCTTGGTATATTTACTTTTGCGGATTAAGTCAAGTACCGACACCTCGTCATCATACTTGGGTTTGTAAACCGCATATTGCGGGTCTATTCCCAAGGTTGACGGTCCATACTTTAGAAACAGTTTGTTTACTGTTCCATGGTACTCCACATGCAATTCAGTGCGCATGACTTCGTACCTGATTCTGTCAATAATATTCTTCATGACGTTCAATAATTTAATACTTTAATTTTTACTTAACTGTTTTAATTTCTATATACTGTCTGCCATCATTTGCAAATGCTCGACGGCTTTTCGTATCTCTTCTATACAGCGCATATACGTAAATTTTATTTTTTTGTTTCATTTTTATACCTTAGATATAAAATATTTTTTTATTTTCGTATTATACACACATATTACTGTTCTTCTTCACTACAAATTCTGTGCCATATTTGCGTTTTACTCAACAAAAGTTATTCGTTAGTTATTCTTCTTTACAATAAGGTTGCATGAGCCAATCAATCCAGACGCTTGCAGTTTCGATTCGCTCTTATAATGATTAACAACTGTACGTGTTATTCTCTGCTCGTTGGGCAAACGACTATCGCCAATAAGTTTGTTTGCCCAGCTATTTGCAACCTCAATTTCCAGCAGGTTAGTTCCCTTTTTCAATGCTTTATCGATACGCAAACGATAGGGCGCAGTCCATAAATTGCCAATTGATTTGCCGTTTAACTTGACGCGGGCAACAACCATCACATTTTCAAGGTCGATATACGCCTGTTCGTTTGGCAGTTTATCTATATCGAATGTTGTTTCGTAAGTTGCTGTTCCTGAAAAATAGCGAATACGCTCGTCGCTCGATTTCGACCAATCTTCAAGTTTATTAAATGTAACCGGCTCTTCCGGCGCTCCTCTGCCTTTTTCAAATGTTACTTTCCATGGATTCGACAGTGTCAGTAGAGTTTCGTACTTTACTGAATGTTGTTTTGTTGATATGTTTTCGTTTGCCTTATTACGGAACACAACAAATACGCTGCCATTTGCAGGCAAATCAATTTGCACTGCGGTGGTCTGTTCCGATGCTTTACTGTAAACAGCAGGACTTATTTCGCGTGTAACCGGATTCCACAGTTCAACAGCCCTGCCGGCAACACGAAATTCAGGCGTGAAATTTACAGGCTTGTCGCTTTGATTAGTTACAAAATATATATCGCCATCCTTCAACCGTCGGTGGATGTGCAGCGCAGGTGTTTTAGGCGATGAGGCAAGGCTGAAATCGGGCGGCAGGTTGAGCGACGCAAACACTTCATCAAGCGACGCATCTGCTGAGAATACCTGTCCGCGACCAACTTTGCGCACTTTTTCATTGCCGTCAGCCCAGAGTTTCGACGCCAGCGCCGCAACTTCGCCGTCAGCCTTTGGATAATTGACTAAACTTGGCGAGCGTTTCGGCTGCTGACCAACGATGGTCAATCCTTCGTTAACAAAATTGCTAATTCGCTGTAATACTTCCGGACGCATAGTTTCTACCGGAGGCAAAACGAGAACGTTGTAATGCATTCCATCAGGTAAGGCAAGTTTGCCGTCCTGCATTGAAGCCCGCGTCATCAAAACCTCTGCGTTGATAAAATCGTATGAATATCCGTGCGGCAGTTCCGGTGAAGTTATACCGGTCATCTTCGGGGCGTCTTCGCCAATAAAGTAAGCAACGTCGGCAACATAGTTTCCCTCCTGCAACATCAAGTTGCAGCTGCGAAGATAGTCGGTAAATCCATTCATTTTTCCGAACCATGTATTCTTACGGTTAAATTCCATGCCGAACCATGCATTGATACCCGGATTCCAGTCCTCATAAGCCTGATGCTGATAAGTGCTTAGCAGAGTGGCATTGATACCTTCAATAAACGACCTGTCTATGTCGATTTTAAGAGTGCCCGGGTATAACCAGAAATATGGACCGCCGCTGGTACACGATTCCGCCCACGTTTTGCGCTTACCATATATATGTGCCGATGACGAGGCTGCGCGGTTTTCAACTCCACGTCCCCAGCTGCCCGTCCAAAATTCTCCGCTAACTTCGTCCGACTGACCGCCGTATTGTAGAAATTCGCCCGGATAGCCCCAATGCCCGTAATTCTGTAACCACAGTGTGAGTCCATGTTCATTTGCCACTTTCTTCAATCCGGCAACATACCCGTATGAAATCATGTCGGCAACAAGGCGGCGCAAATCCCAGAGAAACCTGTCCGACAGTTCGCGACTGCCAACCACATTACCGTCGAACACCGGAAAGTATGGCACAGGGCTGTATCCATAAGTTTTGGTAAACCGTTCAAGCATACCGTCTGTCCAGTTTTGACCTCCCGTTTCGTAACTGTCGGCAACAACAAGACGGAAAGTACGTCGGTCTTTGGCAGGAATACGTCGCAAAACTTCGCCAATAAAAGCGTCGAAATGGCTTGCAACATGCTTGCTGTTCATCTTGTCCACCTCCAAACCCTTTCCTTCGGGCGATGCAGGCGCATTGGTAACACCGGTTGTTATCATTGCCACACGCGAAACAGTCCACAGTCCTTCGGGAGCATCCCATTCAATAATGCCCTCAGCCGACATTTTGTCGGTCAAATCAATAACACGTTCAACAGGAATATACATTTCCTGTATGGCTTCGGGCTGCACATCCCACATATATGAATCCCACGATGGTATGGCGTCCTGAAACATCTTGCCAAGCACCTTTTCAGGGTAGCGTTCCATATATGGAACAGTACTCAGTGTTATATCAGCCTCGCCAGCGCCATTATCGCCAAGCCACAGACGGAAATCGGAAGACTGCGCTTCCGGTATTGCACCAACCACAGGAGCATGACGTATAAAGCCTACATTAGGGTTATGATTGGTGCGGTTAATCATCATCTTTTTGATACTTCTATACTCCGAGCCTTCTTTAACTAACAGTTCTGCCGTTGTCCACATCCTTGCTGCCGTTGAATATATAAAGCTGCGCACGGTAACAGGGCGCTCAAAGTGAAAATCGACGGTGAGCGATTTTCCCTGTTCTTTATTCACCTTGATTGTTTTTTCCGTAATTGCGTTTTGCGGCAAAACCGGATACGCCACTACACGGACGTCCTGCGCCTCATTACCCGGACTTGCAAGTTTGAGGCTTACATGCTTGCCGCCCTCAACCTGCGCCGACGAAGAAGCCAGCCGTCGCATACTCTGTTGCGGCTTAATCCACGGACCACCGGACTGACTCCATCCGGGAGAATTAAACATACCAACTTCGATGTCGAGTTCCGAAGCCTTCTTCATGGCAGTATGCAGCGCCGCCCACCATTCGTCGGACAACAGTTTAACCTTCCCGTAAGGAACGCCTTCGCCGCCAATGTTTCCGATAAACACCGAGCCTATTCCTGCGGCTTTTATTGCTTCGAGGTCGCGTTCGATACCTTCCTGCGAAACATTGTCGGACATCCAATACCAGAACATCCTCAGTCGGACACTGTCGTCAGGGTTGCGGAAGCCGTCCGCCAGCCTGTCGAACTCCGATTGCCGGCATCCGCCCGTGAATAAACACAGCGCTACCAGCGATAATAAAATTGAGATTTGTTTTTTACACATACTGTTATAATATTAAAAATTGTTTCGTTTGTATATACAGTTTATAGCCATTATCATTTTTATCTGTTAATATTGATTATTTGTTCTACTTTTTGTTGTCAGGTTTATGTGCTTTATATAAATTTTCCGTATCGACAATATGCCAGAAAAAATTCGTATCATATGCAACACGTTTTGCAAACTGTTCAGCCGCCATGTAAGCCATTTCCGCTTTATGTATAAACATAATCTCCGACTTACGGGTATTTGTTTTATTTTGCAGTATTTGTTTCGCAGCCCTACGAGCTATCGTCCAGTTATGCTTCAACTGTTTCGCAGCCCTGCAAATAACCGCCAAGTCATACCGAAAGCCATTCGTATTATTACGAATAGTTGTTGAATATAGCTTCAAGTAATTTGCAGCCTTACGCACATCAATAAAGTTGTGCAGAAACTGTGCCGCAAATTTACGAGCCTTTGGATTATCGCGCAGAAACTGTTTTGCAGCATTACGAACGTCTATCTCATCCTGCTGGAGGTATTCGGCAGATTTACGAATCTTTGTCACATTAAGCAACTTTTGTCTCGCAATATTACTAATCTTAGTACTATAATATTCTTGATGAGATTCAAACTTGAGAGCCATTGCTTCGTTCTTTTCAAACTGTCGCACAAGTTGTAAAGCCTCATTTTGCTTTAGTTTTGCATGTTTTGTAGCACTGATAGCCTCTTCATGTTTATGCAGTAGTATTTTAGAATAGAGAATAGTTTTCATTTTTTCTTTGGAGGCAACTATTAATCTCATGTTAGCCTTCTCAAGTTTATTATGAATGTTGTTTACAGATATGATAATCTTCGACAGTTGTTGTATATATTCATTCGTAGCAATACGGAGCGTAAACATTTCTTGAAAAATTTCACACGTCAGCTCGTGAGCCTCCGCCTCATTCATTTTCTTTTTATGCTGTGTTGTACCATCTTTCAACTTATCTTGAAAAACGCCAATGGTAATATGATTAACCTCTATTTCATTCTGCAGAATTTGTTGCGAACGGGCGAGAGTTATCTGCTCCTTATTTAACAGCGATTGCGCATGTTTGTTAGCCTTGTCGAGTTGCTGCATGGCATGTTCGGCGTCGATACTTATCCGCTTTTGTTTTGTTTTAACATTATCGACGTCCAATTCAGCAGTAATATTATTTTGCTGCGCCTGTTTATGAATGCTACTAATCTGTTTCTCGTATTGCTGCGCCTGTGAAAGCGCAATACGAGTCTGTTCCACGTAATGCTTTGCCTGTTCAAAAGCACTACAAGTTTCTGTCGATTGTTGCAAATTTTGATTTTCGGATATGCTAATCGTCGGCAAGTTCAACTGATATTGTTTAATATCTGAATAAAACCTCTTTTTTACTTTAAGCACCTGTTTAACATCCATACATGTTTTCTCAATATTTTGCAGGTTTTGTTCCGCATTAATACTGTTCATCATACACATTAGCAGGTTTTGTTCCGCATTAATACGGTTGTCGGTACATTTATGAAATTTGTGCATTGCTTCAATAAAAGCCTTTCCAATATGGTTTTTTAGTTTATTCACATTGTTGAAAGCAATTATCTCATCATTTTTAATTTGATTGGCAGTCGTGCGAGCCTTCTTCTCTTTAGTTTTATAATCTGCCAACTGTGTTATTGCTATCTGTTTTTTATGCATTAATGCTTTCAAATATTGACTAATATTATCTATATTTTGCTGCGCCTGTTCATCATCACTGTTAGTAATAAATTTATATAGATGCGGATTTTTTTCGTCAATGTCAGTCTCCGATTCATTCAGCTGCTGGGGCTCGGACGCGACGTCAGTTTCCGGCTCATCCGGATGCTGCGGCTCGGCATCGTCGTCAGTTTCGGGTTCATTCTGCTGCTGCTGCTCGGCATCGTCGTTAATCTCCGATTCATTCTGCTGTTGTGGCTCGGCATCGTCGTCAGTCTCCGATTCGTTCTGCTGCTGCGATTCGGCTGCGGCGTCAGTTTCCGACTCCTTTTGCTGCAGTTGTTTAGCCGAATTTTTAGTTTTTATTTTATTTTGCAGAGAATGGTTTTTATCGATACGAGCCTTTTCTGCCAATTGCAGTCTGTATTCAGCATCTATGGTATTATTCTCTGCATTTTGCAGATTAACTTCCGCATAAATACAATCGTGCGAACATTTTCTCAGTTCCCGTTCCGCATCAATACGAGCCTCAATACATTTTTGCAGTTTTTTAGTGGCTTTATCGAGATTTTTACCCCCATTCCGCTCTTCCATTACAACATCCATGCGAGCCTCCGCTTCATTATCTTTCAACTGTTTTGCGCGATTGCTTGCCTTTAATTCGTTTTGTTTAGCAACAAAAAGCTCAATGCGAGCCTTTTTTTCTACTCTCTTCGACCGTGCCACATTTGTTAGAATCTCTTTATGGTTATTCAGAAGATATTCGGTATCAGAGATATTCTCCGCCTCATTTTGCTGCGCTTGGGGTGCATCGGTACGAGTTTCCGCCTCATTTTGCTGCGCTTGGGGTGCATCGATACGAGTTTCCGCCTCATTTTGCTGCTTTTGGTCGTCATCGATACAAGTTTCCGCCTCATTTTGCTGTGCATGGTCGTCATCAATATGAGTTTCCGTCTCATTTTGCTGCACTTGGTCGTCATCGATACCGTCCTGCTCCAAGTTGTTATTTAGTTGTTCGATACCATATCTTTCCTTTTTCATATATAGATGTATCGCAGATTTAAAATCCTGAGCCCGTATTTTATTTTTACGATAATGAGATATAAAGATTTCAATCTCTTCCAACGCCTTATTTGCCTTATTCGCAACCCTGTCAACCTTATCCATTCGTAGCTGCGCCTGTTCCACAACATAATTAGCCTCTTCTTCCTTATACTGCGCCTGTTGGGTAATAATGCAAGCGTCGGCAAAGTTGTTCAAAGCATGGTAAAAATCGGTGCGAGCATTTCTTATACATTGCCAAATATATTTAGTATTGATGCTGCTCTCCAATCCATATTGCTTAATATATTGTGCAGTACGTACAGCCTCCAACAGGTTTTGCATTGAATTGATGGCAGCCATACGAGCATTTTGCTCGTTTTGCCGAGCGTCGTTGGCAAGAGCAATAGCCTGTTCATAGTTTTGCTGCGCCTGTTTTGCAAGGTTACGAATATTTGTTTCATTTTGCAGAATATCGTTCGTAAAACCGTCAATTTTAGTCTTATTCTGCATAATTTGTGACATATTTGCTATTCTTATCTTCCTGTTCATATCAAATTGTTTCTGATGTTTTCTTACCTTGTAAGTATTGATATTACGTTGTTTCGCATCGATACCACCGTTAGTTTTAAGCATTAGATTAACTTCAGCAAACATACGTTCGTTCTCCTTGTTCAACTTATTAAGTTGAGTAGCATAATCATCGTTCGATTTTTGCATCCAAGTCAGTTCGGTAAATATTCTAATGTTCGAGTCATTGATAAGTTCGAGTTTATACCCTATGATTTCCTCAATAGTATTTTGCCGATACTGTTCTGCATCGATACGAGCCTGTGTTGCAATTTGCAGTTGCCGATTGGCGGCAATACAGTCCTGCTCGGTAATTAGCAGTTGCTGTTGCGCGTCGATACGAGCCTGCGTATATTCTTGCAGACGCGATTCGGCAATACCGACGTCTATATCCTCATCCTTTTTCTTTTGATTAAAAATATTTAAAGCGGCCTGCTCGTTGCGCTGCATATCCAAGATATGATTTAAAACATTCGATTTATTAATTTGCGCCTGTTCAGCAGCATTACGGGCTTCTGTCTCTATATGCAGAGCCTCATCAAAACTAAAGACAATTGTCAGATAGTTTTGTATAATGTGTTCGGTATTTTTGCTAATATAGATATGAGTTTGCTTAAACAGTTCGGTATTTTTGTTAATGTCGAATATTTTTTGCAGGAAATGTTCGGCACTTATGCCAATCTCCGAATTTTGTTGCGATGACTGTTTTGCAGCAATTCCGGCTTTTTTCAATTGTTTTTTCTGCTCTTTTGCAGCAAGTTTAGTTTCCTGCACTTTTTGCTTTGTTTCTTTTACCTTAGTTAGCGCCTCCTGCACTTTTTGTTTTGTTTCGTCGGCAAGTATCCGCGCCTCCTTCACTTTTTGTTTTGTTTCGTCGGTAAGTATCCGCGCCTCTTTTATTTTTTGTTTCGACTCTTCGGCAAGTTTTTTTTCCTGATTATTCTTTTCGGCAAGTTCGGAAGTAAGGGTTTTTATCTCCGTATGTTTATTAACAATGTCCTGCGTAAGACTATTATCGACCGACTTGTTTTGCTTAACTGCGGATACAAGGCTGTTAAGCTCATTCTTTTTTTGCTTGATTTGTTGTTTCAGCGCTACAATCTCTTCATTTATTATCTGAATATCTTTGGAAGCACTACGAGCCTCCTTCATTTTTTGCGTAGCAAGTTCAGCTTCTAAGCGAGCCTTTTTTAAATTTTTCTTATCTTCATATTCCTTAATGAGAATATCGTTCAATTCTTGCTGCGCCTGTTGCGCAATATTACAAGTCGGCGACTCTTGTTGCGGCGTCTGTTGAGCGGCGACAATAATCTCTGCCGCTTTTTGCAGATTTCGTTTAGCAATCATACGAGCCTGTTCCGCCCTTAGCAGCGGCTGTTCTTCATCTATACTGTCTTTTTCTTGTTGTTGCAAATCCTGTTCGACGGTAATGCTATCCTCTGGCTGTTGTTGCAAATCCTGTTCGACGGTAATACTATCCTCTGGCTGTTGTTGCAAATCCTGTTCGACGGTAATACTATCCTCTGGCTGTTGTTGCAAATCCTGTTCTACGGCAATGCTATCCTCTGGCTGTTGTTGCAAATCCTGTTCTACAGCAATACTATACTGTTCCTGTTGTTGCAGATTTTGTTCGATAGCCATACGCGCCTGTTTCGTTTGTTCTATTTGCTGTTCGGCGTCGCGACAAGCCTTTTTCGCTTCCAATAAATTCTGCATGGTAGCTTCACGATACTCTTTCGATTGTTGCAGTCGCTGCTCCGCATCAACACGCAAGTCTTCCACATCTTTTAGATTCAGTAATTTCTGCATGAGTTTTCTTCCGCCGTCATCCTTCGTTTGATTAGCAATATTACAGGCGTTCATTTCTTTATCATACATCTGTTTAAGCTGTGCGTGCATCTCATGATTTTTTTTACGGGCATATTCCGTAAGTATGCGCATCTTTGCTCTGTTTTGCATCGACTGTTCAACATCAATGTAATCCTGTTCTGCCTGTTGCAGGTTCTGTTTGGCAGCAATACTGTTCTGTTCTGCCTGTTGCAGGTTATCTTTGGCAGCAATACTGTTCTGTTCTGCCTGTTGCAGGTTATGTTTGGCAGCAATGATATCTTCTTTGCTGCTTTGCTTCATTCGATTAACAGTATCGCAAGCCGTAATATATTTTGACTGAAAATGATTGTTCTCTGTTCGCGCATTGTTCTCGATGTGCATAGCACGTTCAACAAGTATTCGAGCCTGTTCAATGTTTAAATTCGCCTGTTCCACAGCAATACTTGCCTCTTGCTCTTCTTGCTGTCGCATATTTGCAATTGTCAAATCAATGCTTGCTATTCGCATATTATGTTCGGCAATAATACGAGCCTCTTTAGCTCTTTCAAGTTTACGTTCAGCTTTAATACGCGCCTTTTCATTCTCTTTGAGCAACTGTACGGCACGCATAATGTTTTCCGGTCTGGTTCCCTGCACTCGATTAAGAGCATTGCGAGCCTCTATCTCTTTATTTTTTGTCAGTTCAAGATTCGTTTGTCTATACTGCTCTCTTTGCTTAGCCTTTTCCACAAGTTGGCGAGCCTGTTCAATGTTTAGCTTCGCCTGTTCAACAGTAATACATATATCATCAATTTTTTGCTGATATTGTTTAACTTCGCCACGTGCCTTAGCCTCCTGTTTAAGTTTCTGTTCGGCAGCAAGACGAGCCTCTTCTTTTTGTTTTAGTTTCTGTTCGGAAGCAAGACGAGCGTCTTCCAACTCTTGCGGATTTTGCGCAGTAGCATTACGAGCGTCTTCCAACTCTTGCGGATTTTGTGCGGTAGCATTACGGGCGTCTTCCAACTCTTGCAGATTTTGTGCGGTAGCATTACGAGCGTCTTCCAACTCTTGCAGATTTTGTGCCGTAGCATTACGAGCGTCTTCCAACTCTTGCAGATTTTGCCCCGTAGCATTACGAGCGTCTTCCAACTCTTGCGGATTTTGTGTGGCAGCAATACGAGCCTCTTTCAACTTTTGCGAATTTTGTGCGGCAGCAATACGAGCCTCTTTTAACTCTTGCAGATTTTGTTCGGAAGCAATACGGTCATTTTCCGCCAACTGAAGTTTCTGTTCGGAAGCGATAAATGCTTCTCTAACTTGTTTAAGGCGCTGTTCGGCAGCGATACGCTCTTCTCCCTCCTGTGTTAGACAGTGTTCGGAAGCGATACGCACGTCTTCTTTTAGTTTCACATACTCTTTGGCAGCAGCACGTACTGCTTTCTCGTATTTTATGTTCTGTTCGGAAGCGATACGCTTTTTCTCCGCTTGTTCCCGCTGTTGTTCTGCTACGATACGTTCCTCTTCCGCTTCTATGAGATTTTGTTCGGCAGCAATATGTTCTTCTTTCGCTTTTTGCAGATTTTGTTCGGCAACGATACGTTCCTCTGTAATTTTTTGCAAATCCTGTTTTGCAATAATACAAAAGGCTTCTGCTTCTTTAAGGTTTTTTTCAGCATCAAGATTTACTGTTAGATTTTTTGTCAGGGACTGGTTATACTCTATGCGAGCTTTATTCACGTTTTGCTTAGCTTGTTTAAATTCTGTGCGAGCCTTTTCCTCTTGTTGCAGTTTCAGTTCAACAGCGCCACGAGCCTTTTTCGCTTGTTTTAATTTCAGTTCAACAGCGCTGCGAGCCTTTTTCTCCTGTTTCAGTTTCAGTTTAACAGCACTACCATTCATATCTTCTATTTGTAGATTTTGCCCCGTAGCAATACGCTCTTTTTCTTTTTGTTTGAGATACTGTTCGGCAATAATACTCGCCTCTTCTTTCAGTTTGAGATACTGTTCGGTAGCTATGCGTTTTTTATCTTTGTTTTGTAGAGAATGTTCGGTAGCGATACGTTCTTCTTCTATTTGTTTGAGCTGCTGTTCGGCAGTAATGCGTTCTTCTTTCAGTTGTTTGAGATGCTGTTCGGCAACGCTACGAGCCGCTTCCACTTTTTGCAGATTTTGTTCGGCAACGCTACGAGCCTCTTCCGCTTTTTGCAGATTTTGTTTGGCAATGCTACTAACCTCTTTTAACTTTTGTAGATTTTGTTGGGCAACAATACGCTCCGCTTCCACTTTTTGCAGATTTTGTACCGCAGCGATACTCTCCTCTTTCGCTATTTGCAGTTCTTGTTCAACAGCGATACGCATATCTTTCTCTATTTGCAGCCTTTGTTTAGCAGTCAAATAAACTACTCTATTTTTTTTCGGAGACTGTTTACTCTTTATGTCAGCCTTATTTTCTGTTTCATTAAACTGTTTATACTTTAGTCCGGCTTGATTCTCTTTTTGCTGAGCATTTTTTACGTCTGTACGAGCCTTTTTTTCTTCTTCGAGCTTTAGCCCTAATTTTCTACGAGCCTTTCTTCCTTCTACGAGTTTTGATTTTAATTCACTACGAGCCTTTGATTCTTCTTTTAGTATTGATTTTAATTCACTACGAGCCTTTGATTCTTCTTCGAGTTTTAGTTTAACAATACTGCTATTTACTTCTTCTTTATGCAGATTTTGTTTGGCAAGGATACGAGCCTCTTTTAACTTTTGCAGATTTTGTGTGGCAAGGATACAAGCCTCTTTTAACTTTTGCAGATTTTGTGTGGCAATGCTACAAGCCTCTTCCGCTGTTTGCAGTTGCTGTTCGGCAGCAATACGCATCGCTTCCGACATTTGCAATTTCTTTTCCACAATCATACGAGCATAGTCCGTTTTATTTTGTGCCTGATTAAGATTTATTTGCATATCCTTCTCACTTTGCGTAGTGTTTTCTACAAGACGGCGAGCCTGTTCAACTATTATCGTCTGATATTCGAGCGCAATGCGAGCCTCTTTAATTTTTTGCAGATTTTGTTTGTAAATCGTGCGAGCCTCTTCTGCTTTTTGTTTTTCCAGTTCGTCGGCAATACGGGCATTTTCTTCTTCTTGCTGACGCTGTTCGACGGTAATACGAGCCTCTTCCCATTGTTGCATAGACTGTTCAGCAGCAATACGCGCCTGTTCAAAATTTTGCTGCGCCTGTTTGGTAGCAATACAAGCATTTTCAAGTTCTTGTTGAGCCTGTTCGCTTTTAGTGCAAGCCTTCGAATGTTTTTTCTCCGCATATTGCAGAGCAGATCTAACCTTTAGTTTATTGTGTTTAGCGTCTGCATTCTCTTGTACATACTGCTCGTTGTTTTGCTTTTGCCGATGCAACAGGTTACTATTCTCTTCCAACTGTTGCAGAATTTCTTTTGCAAGTATGCTGTTCTCTCCCTCTTCCTGCACAACTCTTTGCGCACGATTGCGGCACTCCTCCTCTTTTTGCTGCAATTGTACGGCAAGCATTCGTCCCTCGTTCATTGTTTTAGCCGTCTCTTCAACACGATTAGCCGCCTCCTGCAATTTTTGCTGAGCCTGTATAAGTTGAATACGAGCCTGCTCCTTATATTGCTGCAATTGATTAGCCGTATCAATAGCCTTTAACTCATCTTGCTGACACTTATTAAGACTGTTACTAAGTTCCTCCTTATTCTGATTACAATTAACAAGAGTCATACGGGCATTTTCCACTTCTTGCTGACGTTGTTCGGCATCAATACGGGCATTGTCTTCTTCTTGCTGACGCTGTTCGGCATCAATACGGGCATTGTCTTCTTCTTTTCGACGCTGTTTGGCAGCAATACGTGCCTTTTCTTCTTCTTGCTGACGCTGTTCGGCAGCAATACGTGCCTTTTCTTCTTCTTTTCGACGCTGTTTGGCAGCAATACGTGCCTTTTCTTCTTCTTGCTGACGCTGTTTGGCAGCAATACGTGCCTTTTCTTCTTCTTGCTGACGCTGTTCGGCAGCAATACGTGCCTTTTCTTCTTCTTGTTTCTCTATTTTGGTGGCAATACGTATGTCATCAACTTTTTGTCGGGTCTGTTCGGCAATAATACGAGCCTCTTCCCATTTTTGTCGAGTCTGTTCAGCAGCAATACGAGCCTGGTCATAATTTTTATGCGCCTGTTTCTCAACAATATTATTCTGTTCCCATTGTTGCTGCGCCCGTTTGGTAGCACTACGAGCCTTTTCTAATTCTTGTTTCGCCTGTTCGCTTTTAGTGCAAGCCTTCGCATAGTTTTTTTCTAAATATTGCACAGCGGATCTGATTTTTGTTCTATTGTGTTTAGCGTCTGCATTCTCCTGTGCATACTGCTCATTGTTTTGCGTATGCTGATGCAAAAGATTACTAATCTCTTCCAACTGTTGCAGAATTTCTTTTGCAAGTATGCTGTCCTCTCCCTCTTCCTGTATAACTCTTTGCGCACGATTGCGGCACTCCTCCTCTTTTTGCTGCAATTGTACCACAAGCATACGTTCCTCGTTCATTGGTTTATCCGTCTCTTTAACACGATTAACAGCATCCTGCAATTTTTGCTTCAGCTGTGTAAGATTAATACGAGTCTGCTCCTTGTGTTGCTGAGATAGATTAACAGTATCAATAGCCTTTAACTCATCTTGCTTACACTGATTAAGACTGTTGCTAAGTTTCGCCTTATTTTGACTACACTTTACAAGAGCAGTACGGGCATTTGCCGCTGCTTTTTGTCGTTGTTCGGCAATAATACGCGCCTTTTCTGCTTCTTTTTGTCGTTGTTCGGCAGCAATACGCACTTTTTCCACTGCTTGCTGCCTCTGTTCGGCAGCAATACGCGCCTCTTTATCTTTTTTATATTTCTGTTCGGCAGCAATACGCGCCTCTTCTTTTTTTGTCAGTTTCTGTTCGGCAACAATATTAGTTTTTTTCGACTGTTGCGTACTTTGTTCGGCAACAATGTTAGTTTTTTTCGACTGTTGCTGACGTTGTTCGGCAACAATACTATCAATTTCTGCTTGTTGCTGACGTTGTTCGGCAACAATACTATCAACTTCTGTTTGTTGCATACTTTGTTCGGTAGCAATACTATCAACTTCTGCTTGTTGCGTACTTTGTTCGGCAACAATACTATCAACTTCTGCTTGTTGCGTACTTTGTTCTGCAACAATACTATCAACTTCTGCTTGTTGCGTACTTTGTTCTGCAACAATACTATCAACTTCTGTTTGTTGCGTACTTTGTTCGGCAACAATACTATCAACTTCTGCTTGTTGCATACTTTGTTCGGCAACAATACTATCAACTTCTGCTTGTTGCGTACTTTGTTCAGCAACAATATTTATCTCTTCCTGTTCTTTGAGTTGTTGCTCCGACTCAATACGAATAGATTCATTATTATGCTGCAGCGAATTGTCATTTTTTGTTTCTTTCCTAAAAATATTATTCCAGAAACCACGCTTACTACTTATTTTTATAAACTTCATATTTCTATTTAATCTTCCGACGTTTTACGCCGGTTTTAGTTATCTTGACTGGAATAATTCGTCCATTTTCATCAAACTCCATCCTGTCGATACATGTTACACGATGATTGCCATGTCGGTCGCCAATCGGTCGGCGATGATATACTATATAATATGTATCGGTATCGGGCAGGTGAATAACAGAATGATGTCCTGCGCCTGTGGCGACAGCAGAGTCCTGTTGCAGTATTTTTCCCTCCCGATGAAATGGACCATAAGGTGAATCGGCAATTGCGTATGCAACAGAATAGTCGGGACCTGTCCAACCACCCTCGCTCCACATAAAATAGTACTTGCCATTACGCTTAAACATAAAAGGACCTTCGACATAGTTTTGTGGAGTAATTTCCTTATATATAGAGCCGTCATCGTGAGGTATCAGCCCGTCGAACTTGTCGTTCAGTCGTACAATATTGCAATGACTCCAACCGCCATAATACATATAATAATTGCCGTCGTCGTCGAGAAACACAAACTGGTCGATAGGTTGTGCGCCATTCACAATATTGTTGATAAGAGGTTTACCGAGCAAATCACGGTATCGTCCCTGCGGCTTGTCGGCAATTGCAACGCCTATACCGCCAACTTCGCCCTCATGCACATCGTTGGCAGCAAAGAAGAGATAGTACTTGTTGTTTTTGCGTATAACAGAAGGCGCCCACATCGCCATACGAGCCCATCGAACCTCAGTGGTGTCGATAATCCGTTCGTGTTTTTGCCACTGCACCAAGTCGGGCGATGAAAAGCAGTCGAAAAATACCTGTTTTTCAAAATTGTCGCTAAATGTTGGAAAAATCCAGTAATTTTTGTCATATATTATACCCTCAGGGTCGGCATACCAGCCGTTGAAAACCGGATTTCCACTGAAAGGAGCGGTTTTTGTTGCTGTACAGGATGCGAGGAGCGCCGCTGCTGCAACTGTTACTGTAAATGCTGTAAATCTGCTGTTTATGCAGTCTAAATTCAATTTACAAATGTTAAAAATCTTCATATTTTTCGTAAAATTTACTAATTATTTGCCGACAAAGATATGGAGAATTTTGAATATGACAAAAATGCTGTTATTTGGTACTTTATATGGTATTCATAAAAAATATGTACCTTTGCACCCTTGAAATATAAAATATGTCAAAGATGAAAGAACGGATAATCAGTTCGATAAGACCGATATATAAGGAGCAAAGCCCAAAACTGTATATCGAAACATACGGCTGTCAGATGAATGTGAACGACAGCGAAATTGTTGCCGCCATCATGCAAAAGGCGGGTTATTCGATAACACGGGACATTGGCGAGGCAAACGTTGTACTGATAAATACCTGCTCGGTGCGCGACAATGCCGAGCAGCGCGTCATGGGACGTATCGAACAGTTTGGGGCAGAAAAAAAGAAACGCCCGTCGCTGAATATCGGGATAATAGGCTGCATGGCCGAACGGCTCAAAGAACGCCTGCTCGAGAACCGGATTGTTGATTTGGTTGCTGGTCCCGACGCCTATCGCGAATTACCCAAACTGCTGGAAACAACCGCTTCCGGTCAGCAGGGAATCAACGTGCTGCTCTCGCGCGACGAAACCTATTCCGGCATCAGTCCCGTGCGGCTCGACAAAACCGGCGTCAGCGCATATATCTCAATCATGCGGGGTTGCAACAATGTTTGCGCCTTTTGCGTCGTTCCATACACTCGGGGAGCGGAGCGCAGCCGACCTCCGGGAACCATTCTCGACGAAGTGCGCGAACTTGCCGATAATGGCTACCGCGAAATTACCCTGCTGGGACAAAACGTCAATTCCTATCGCTCGGAAGAGATGAATTTTTCCCGTCTGCTGGCAGCCGTTGCCCGTGCCGCCTCCGGAATGCGCGTCCGTTTTTCCACCTCGCATCCCAAGGATATGGGCGTCGATGTGCTTGAAACAATAGCCGGATACGACAATATCTGCAACAGTATTCACCTGCCCGTCCAGTCGGGAAGTACGGCGATGCTCCAAAAAATGAACCGCAAATATACGCGGGACGAATATCTGCAAAAAATTGAAAAAATCAGAGAAGTTATACCCGACTGCTCCATCTCGACCGACATTATTGCCGGATTTTGTGGCGAAACGCTCGACGACCACCGCCACACGCTCAGCCTGATGGAAACGGCGGCTTTCGACGCGGCATTCATGTTCAAATATTCCGAACGTCCCAACACCAGAGCCGCCCGCCATTTCAGCGACGATGTGCCGGAAAACGAAAAAATACGCCGCCTGACGGAAATAATTGACCTGCAAAGCCGCCTGTCGCTGGCAAGTCATGCCAAAGAATACGGGCAAACCGTCGAAGTCCTTGTTGAAGATGTGTCGAAACGCTCGGAAAACGACTTGTGCGGACGCACGCCGCAGAATAAAACGGTGATATTTCCGAAAAATCACTATCGGGCAGGCGACTTGGTGAAAGTGAAAATAACCGAATATACACAGGCAACACTGAAGGGCGAAACAGTATGAAAATCGACCGAAAATGTTCAAAAAAAAACACATTTTTTGCCGTCGATTTTTTTCATTTGAAAATCTTTAATATCATTGTGCAAAAATTTTTATTGTATTATGCGTACTAAAAAATTGACAGAGACTGCAAAAGCAGAAAATAAGCCGTCGAAAAATGACGAAAAAACCGCTGTAACCAAGAAAAAAATCGTGGTTAGCTACAAAAATCTGGCGCCCGAAATTGTGGATTTGGTAAAAGAACAATATCCCACCGGATATGCCGAACATCTTATCAAGGTGGACAGAGGAAACGGGCAGGTTTTTTATGCCGTTACCCTGAACACGGAAACAGTCGATTATCTGATAAAGGTTGATGTTAAAATCGATTCCGAAATCGACGAAGTAGAAAAGGCGCTGTTTGAACAGCCGGACATGGCGGACGACGGATTTCCGGACGATTCTGCTCCTTTCGACGACCGTCTTGACGATGACGAATAATCATTCGTCCTTCTCGAACCGTACCGTCGAACAGAAAACGGCTGAGGATTTTTGGAACAGATCTTGCCGTCTGTTCCCAATCGGGTGAGGTCTGTTTGTTGCACAGGTAACAAACAGATACACCTGTATTGGCTTGCTATTGACATGTTTGAAGGCGTCGAAGTTTGATTGAGTCTGATTGTCCTATGGGATGTAAATGTCTGCGTATGATACTGTTCTACCGAGAGATGCATCTCTACGATATGCAAAAACCGCAGCCGCCATGCCAACGGCGCATCCCTGCGAGCGTTTTGTATTCATATTATAATAGTATAGTATTGTACCGACGTTATAGCACCTCAATCTTTTTTTCAACCTTTTTTGACACTGCCGGTGGACAAGGTCCATTGCGGGATACACTCGAAAAATTTTTTTTACAAAAAATGTCATTTTTATTACACATAAAATCAGGGAGATACAAAAAAATCTGCAAATTTTTTACAAAAAATGACAAACATTTTTTTGTAATTGAAAAAAAAGCCATACCTTTGCAGTCCGTTTTGCATTGATAAAATAATGTTAAGCAAAAGTGTAACAGAGTTTTAAGTACATGCAAACCGGTCTGTATTTTTGGCAAATCTGTGTTTTTGGCAAAATTGAACAATTTCACAACGGGCTGAAACGTGTAAACAGAAAATTAAATTAAAAATAAAAAACGTAGTAATAACAGAAAGTATTAAATAATTATTTGAATAATTAATTTGTTATGAGTCAAAAGATAAGGATAAAATTGAAATCATACGATCATTCGCTGGTCGATAAATCGGCGGAGAAGATTGTGAAAACGGTAAAAACAACAGGCGCAGTGGTAAGTGGTCCAATTCCCCTTCCCACTCAAACCAAAATATTTACCGTCAATCGTTCGACTTTTGTAAACAAAAAATCGCGCGAACAGTTTCAGCTGAGCAACTATAAACGCCTGCTTGATATTTACAGCTCGACGCCAAAAACCGTCGATGCCCTGATGCGCCTCGAACTGCCGTCGGGCGTGGAGGTTGAAATCAAGGTTTAATGCTCGATTGAAACAAAACAGAATTTTATATACATATTATTAATAGATTTTATACATGCCAGGAATTATTGGAAAAAAAGTCGGAATGACTTCCGTGTTCGGAGATGATGGGAAAAATATCCCGTGTACGGTTGTTGAAGCTGGACCATGTGTAGTCACGCAAGTAAAAAACGTCGAGACAGACGGATATGAAGCAATTCAGCTTGCCTATGACGACAAAAAAGAAAAAAATACCAGCAAAGCGCTGCTGTGCCATTTCAAAAAAGCAGGCACAGCGCCAAAACGGAAAATCGTTGAGTTTCCCAACAATTATGGGAAAGAAATGATTTTGGGAGATGCGGTAACAGTCGAACTGTTCAAAGAAGGCGAATGGGTCGATGTAATTGGCGTATCCAAAGGAAAAGGATTTCAGGGCGTTGTCAAACGTCATGGATTTGGCGGCGTCGGTGGTCGCACACACGGACAGCATAACCGCAACCGCGCACCCGGCTCGCTGGGCGCATCGTCCTATCCGTCAAGAGTATTCAAAGGAAAAAGACTTGCCGGACGTATGGGCGGAGACAGAGTTAAAATAATGAATTTAAGAGTGTTGAAGGTTATTCCTGAAAATAACCTGTTGCTGGTTAAGGGTTCCATACCCGGAGCAAGAGGCTCGTATTTAATAATTGAGGGTTAAAAAAATGGAATTAGCAATACATAAAACAGATGGAAGCAAATCGTCGAAAACAGTTGTCCTCGACGATGCAATATTCGGCATAGAACCGAACGAACATGTGATGTATCTCGATGTAAAGCAATATCTTGCAAATCAGCGTCAAGGCACACACAAGGCAAAACAGAGAAGCGAAATTGCTTACAGTACCAAAAAACTTGGGAAGCAAAAAGGCTCGGGCGGCGCTCGCCATGGCAGCAGAAAATCGCCGATATTTGTTGGCGGAGGACGTGTTTTTGGACCTGTTCCGAGAGATTACGGTTTTAAACTCAACAAAAAAGTTAAGGCGCTGGCTCGTCGTAGTGCCCTGTCGGACAAGGCTAAAAATGAGGCTATTGTGATGGTTGAAAATTTCACCTTCGAAGCGCCCAAAACAAAGAGATTTCTGGAACTGAGGGCAAACCTGCAACTGTCGGACAAAAAACTGCTTGTTGTACTTGGCGAATCGAACAAAAACATTTATCTGTCGTCCAGAAATTTGCCCAAAGTCAAAGTAGTGAATGCAATCGACCTGAATACATACGATATTTTGAACGCATCGTGCCTGCTGATTCAGGAAAGTGCAGTAGATAAGATTAATAACTTACTGGGAACAGTATCAAAACAGGATTAATAAAAACAGCAATGGATATATTAATTAAGCCAATTATTACCGAAAAAATGACGGCTCAGGGCGAAAAATTGAACCGTTACGGATTGATAGTCGATCGCAGAGCCGATAAACCGCAAATTAAGAAGGCTGTTGAAACACAGTTTAATGTGCAAGTTGTATCGGTTAATACGATGAACTACAAAGGGAAGCGCAAAAGACGCTATACCACAGCGGGTCTATTGAGGGGTCGCACAAACAATTACAAAAAAGCCATTATTACATTGAAAGAAGGCAGTAAAATTGATTTCTTCAGCAGTATCTAAAAAATTATGGGAGTAAGAAAATTCAGACCTGTTACACCAGGCACAAGACACAAGGTGATAGGCACTTTTGATGACATCACATCGGCTACACCTGAAAAAAGTCTGCTTGCGCCACTGAAAAGAACTGGCGGTCGCAACAATACGGGCAAAATGACTATGCGCCACATCGGTGGCGGTCATAAACGCCGCTATCGCATAATTGATTTTAAACGCGATAAGGATGGAGTAAAAGCCACAGTGAAAACAATTGAGTATGACCCGAATCGCAGCGCCCGTATCGCTCTGGTATTCTATACCGACGGCGAAAGACGCTATATTGTAGCCCCCAACGGATTGAAAGTGGGACAGGAGATTTTTTCGGGACAGGGTGTAGCGCCGGAAATAGGCAATACGCTGTTTCTGTCGGAGATACCTCTGGGTACGGTGATACACAATATCGAACTGCATCCGGGGCAGGGCGCAATAATGGCACGCAGCGCAGGCGCTTATGCTCAACTTGTTGCCCGCGAAGGAAAATACGCAATATTGCAATTGCCCTCCGGCGAAACCCGCATGGTGGCAATTACTTGTCGCGCAACAATCGGCTCGGTGTCGAACCCCGACCACAGCCTCGAAGTTGACGGCAAGGCAGGCAGACGACGCTGGAAAGGCCGCCGTCCGAGAGTGAGAGGCGTAGTAATGAACCCCGTAGATCACCCGATGGGTGGCGGCGAAGGTCGTGCGTCGGGCGGACATCCGCGCTCGCGCAAAGGGGTGCTTGCCAAGGGTTACAAAACACGCAATCCGAAAAAGAAATCAGGGAAATTTATTCTCGAAAAAAGAAAGAAATAAGTGCATAAAAAGTTAAAATTATGAGTAGATCACTTAAAAAAGGACCATATATCGAACCTAAATTGGAAAAAAAGGTATTGACAATGAACGAAAGCGGCAAAAAAACGGTAATCAAAACCTGGTCGCGTGCTTCGATGATTTCGCCCGATTTTGTGGGCAATACAATCGCCGTTCACAACGGGATGAAATTCATTCCCGTGTATATCACTGAAAACATGGTGGGTCATAAATTGGGCGAATTTGCCCCAACCCGTACCTTCCGAGGTCATTCAGGTAACAGAAAATAAATGTATAACATCGAAAATATCTGTAAAAAATAATGGGTGCAAGAAAAAGAAAAATGGCTGAGAATCTGAAAAAAGAAAAACGCTCGAAAGCCATAGCAAAATTAAACGACTGCCCGACCTCCCCGAGAAAGATGCGTCTGGTGGCAGATCTGATTCGTGGAGTCGAAGTGAACAGGGCAATGGATATCCTGAGATTCAGCAAAAAAGAGGCTTCGACAAGGCTCGAAAAACTTGTAAAATCGGCAATCAATAACTGGGAAGCCAAAAACGAGGATTTGAAACTTGACAATGTGTTTCTCTATGTTAAGGAAATATTTGTGAATCAGGGAAGAACAATAAAACGGATGCATCCGGCGTCGAGAGGTCGTACCGCCATCGTCCGCAAACGTTCAAATCACGTTACGGTTGTACTTGATGTGAAAATAGAAGAAACAAACGAAAAAACAGAAGAATAAAAAAGTATGGGACAAAAAGTAAATCCGATAGGTAACAGGCTTGGTATTATACGCGGCTGGGATTCAAACTGGTTTGGCGGTAAAGATTTTTCTGCCAAAATACTGGAAGACCACAAAATCAGAGAATATCTGAACACCCGCCTGGCAAAGGCAAGTCTGTCGAAAATAATCATTGAGCGCACGCTGAAACTGATTACGGTAACCATCTACAGCTCGCGTCCGGGTCTGATAATCGGCAAAGGCGGCAAGGATGTGGACACGCTCAAGGAAGAATTAAAGAAAATAACAGGCAAAGATATCCAAATCAATATCTTTGAAATAAAACGCCCCGACCTTGACGCGGTGATAGTTGCCAACAATATAGCCCGTCAGGTGGAAAATCGCGTATCGTATCGCAAAGCTATCAAAATGGCTATTGCAGCAACAATACGCACGGGTGCGGAAGGAATAAAAGTTCAAATATCGGGACGTCTGAACGGCGCGGAAATAGCAAGAAGCGAGACTTATAAGGATGGTCGTATTCCTTTGCATACATTTCGGGCGAATATCGATTATGCTCTTGGCGAGGCTCTTACAAAAGTGGGGCTGCTGGGTATAAAAGTGTGGATTTGCAACGGTCTGGTTTACGGAAAAAGAGATCTTGAACCAAATATCGGCATGTCGGCAGCCGCCGCAGGCGCAGGCGGCAATCATAATTATGACCGGAATTATGACCGTGATCGGAATTTCGACCGGAATAAACGTAATAAAAAATCACCAAGAAAACAGTAATAATTTCTAATTAGAGAAACAATGTTACAGCCAAAAAAGACAAAGTACAGAAGGCAACAGAAAGGCAGGATGAAAGGCGTTGCACAGCGCGGACATCAACTGTCTTTTGGGTCGTTTGCCATAAAAACAATGGATTATGCGTGGATAACGGGTCAGCAGATAGAAGCCGCCCGTCAAGCAATAGTCCGCCACATGAAACGCGAAGGTCAGGTGTGGATACGCATCTTCCCTGACAAGCCGATAACCAAGAAACCCGCCGAAGTGCGCATGGGTAAAGGAAAGGGCGCTCCCGAAGGATTTGTCGCCCCCGTAACTCCGGGACGTATTCTTTTTGAAGCGGACGGCGTGCCTCTCGAAGTGGCAAAAGAAGCGCTAAGGCTTGGCGCTCAGAAACTTCCGATTATAACAAAATTTATAGTCAGAAGAGATTATACCGAATAAAATTTATTTGTAATGAAACAGAAAACGGATTTAAAGGACTATAATGTCAAGGATTTGCAGGACAGACTTCAATCGCGGAAAGCAGAGTATGTCAAAATAAAATTAGACCATGCCGTTTCTCCGGTAGAAGATACATCAAAAATTCGGAAAATGCGGAGAGAAATCGCCCGCATGCATACGGAATTGAGAAGACGGGAAACAGAAGTACAAAATCAAAATTAATACATTTGGATTATGGAAAGAAATTTCAGAAAAGAACGAGTAGGCGTGGTAGTGAGCAACAAAATGGATAAATCGATAGTTGTTGCCGAAAAACGCAAGGTTAAACATCCGATATACGGAAAGTTTGTGAACAGAACAACGAAATATATGGCTCATGACGAGAAAAATGAATGCAGCGAGGGCGATACCGTCCGCATCATGGAAATCCGTCCGCTGAGCAAAAATAAACGTTGGCGACTGGTAGAAATTGTTGAAAAAGTTAAATAACGATGATACAACAGGAATCAAGGCTGCAAGTGGCCGATAACAGCGGAGCAAAAGAAGTTCTTTGTATCCGCGTACTTGGAGGAACCCGCAAGCATTATGCTTCGGTTGGCGATAAAATAGTGGTGAGCGTGAAACATGCCATACCCGGCTCGGACGTTAAAAAGAAAACAGTGTCGAAAGCCGTGATTGTCAGAACAAAAAAGGAAATTCGTCGAGCCGACGGTTCGTATATCCGTTTCGACGATAATGCCTGCGTTTTGCTTAACAGTCAGGGCGAAATCAGAGGGACACGTATTTTTGGACCCGTAGCCCGCGAACTTCGCGACGGTTATATGAAAATAGTTTCACTCGCACCTGAAGTATTGTAAAATCTTAATAAAAGAAAAGAAAATGCACGTTAAATTGCGTATCAAAAAAGGCGACCATGTGATAGTCAAATCAGGCGAATCCAGAGGTCAGAAAGGAAAGGTACTGGAAATCTTTCCAAAGAAAAACAGGGCAATAGTTGAAGGTATAAATTTTATAATCAGGCATACCAAACCAAATGCGAAAAATCCGAACGGAACACGCTTGAAGCGGGAAGCCTCAATTCATATCTCTAACCTGCAACTGGTTTGCCCCGAAACAGGAAAACCCACCAGAGTGGGTAAAATAAGAAGCGAAAAACCGGGAAAGGATGGAAAATACAGAATGGTGCGCTTCTCGAAACAGGCTAAAAAAGAAGGTATAATCACAGTAATAGACTAAATCGAATGGCTAAGAAAAAAGGAGAAGAGGCTGCTGCCCAAATAAATGCAACGCCCGAGGGATATATTCCAACTCTAAAAAAACAGTACAGGGAAGAAATAGTTCCAACTTTGATGAAAAAATTTGGATACAAAAGCGTAATGCAAGTTCCGAAACTTGAGAAAATTGTTATAAACCAGGGAATGGGCGCTGCTGTCGGCGAAAAAAAACTGATAGAAGTTGCGCAGGCAGAACTTGCTCTGATTGCAGGTCAAAAACCTATAATTACCAGTTCCAAAAAGGATATATCAAATTTTAAACTCCGCAAAGGCATGCCCATAGGCGTGAAAGTAACCCTTCGCGGTTACCGAATGTACGAATTTCTCGAACGTCTGATATCCATAGCCCTGCCGCGTATCCGCGATTTCAGAGGCATCGGCGATAAACTGGACGGCAAGGGAAACTATACTCTCGGAATAGAGGAACAGATAATCTTCCCCGAAATCGATATCGACAAAATATCGAAAATCATAGGAATGGAAATATCGTTTATATGTTCGTCGCAAACGGACGAAGAATCGTATTCGCTGCTCCGTGAGTTTGGGCTACCATTTAAAAATGCAAAAAAGAACGATTAAATATGGCAAAAGAATCGATGAAAGCACGGGAAGTTAAACGTGCGAAACTTGTTGAAAAATACGCGGAAAAACGCAAAGCGCTGAAAGCGGCAGGCGATTATGAAGGACTGGCAAAACTGCCTAAAAATTCAAATCGCGTGCGTCTGCACAACCGCTGTTCTCTTACAGGCCGCCCGAAAGGCTACATGCGCCTGTTTGGAATCAGCCGGATACAGTTTCGCGAAATGGCTTCAAAAGGTTTGATTCCCGGTGTGAAGAAGGCAAGCTGGTAGAAACAAATTAATATTGCATATATATGATTGACACAATTATACATAGAAATACATGGTCGGGACGAGCGGCTTATTCATTCCTTTGGGTGAGCTTTGTGCTGTTTTTTGTGTATGCCAGTATAGTGTCATCAATATTTATGAAAGATAAAAGTTTTACTGAAGAATATTTGAAACTTCAAAGTAATATCCCTGCGATGTTTGTTAATTTTGGTGTGATGTTTATGTTGGTTATTGACAATTTATGGAACAGATATACGGAAAACAGGTATTTTCTTTTACTTGTTGTGTTTTCCATGTTTATTATCATGGCATTATACGGACATGCGCAGGCTTATTTCGATAACAGTAGAAACTATATTTCTTTAATTAAAAAGTCGTGGATTTCGTATCTGCTGCAAGGTCTGTTTGTTTTGATACTGTTGATTTCGAAATATAAGACAATAGAAATTATTAAAGACGATTTAGAAGAAGTGTGATGATTAATGTAGTGTTATTTTTGATATTGTTGTTTTTGTGCGTCGGTTTTTACACAGTACAGCGCAAACTGCCTTTGCAGACAGCAGAGGCAGGAGCGATTACAGGCGTAAACAAACAGAACTGCGCATCGAAACGGTTTTCGTACCGGCATGATTTTGTGATTAATGGGAAACCCATAAATCCATCGAAACATATCATGCTTGTTGTTGAAGGCAATTGTATGAGCCAACGCAAAATTGAAAACGGAGATATTATTTTTGTGCGAAAATTTGACAAATCGTTCACGAAAAATCAAATTAAACCGGATGATATTCTGTTGATATGGCACGATAGCGAACAGTATAAAGGCTATAAAATACGAGTCCTTGATAATGACAAATCGGAAAACAACAACGAATTAAATACATTCTACTATAAAGAGGATGGCAATAAACATTTATCCTGTCATAATATAAACAATATTAAAGGAGTAGTAAAATATAAACTGCAAAAAAAGTAAAAATAAATAAATTTTTGGATATCGGACGAGCAATCGTCGAAAATTAAAATTAAAACAAAGAAAAGAAAATGACTGATCCAATCGCAGATTTCCTTACAAGAATCCGTAACGCGGTAAAGGCAAATCACAAAGTGGTGGAAATTCCATCATCGAAAATGAAACGGGAACTGACAAGAGTTCTCCACGAAAAAGGCTATATCCTGAGCTACAAATTTGTAGAAGGAGCGCCGTTTGCGACCATTAAAATCGCATTAAAGTATCATCCCGAAACAAAAAATCCGGCAATCAAATGCCTGAAACGCATCAGCCGTCCGGGTTTGCGACGCTATACAAATGCATCGTCGCTGCCGCGAGTTTTGAACGGGCTTGGCATAGCAATAGTCTCAACATCAAGAGGTGTGATGACCGATAAAGAGGCTCGCGAACAGCATGTTGGCGGCGAAGTAATCTGCTATGTATATTAAACGCAAAGTTGTGAGCAAAAAATTGCTTGCCTCTGCACAAAATTTGAAAATTGTTTTAAATAAAAGTATTAGAAAATGTCAAGAATAGGAAAATTACCTGTAAACCTGCCACAGGGAGTAACGGCAACAATAGAGCCGGGCAATGTGGTAACGGTGAAAGGACCTCTTGGAGAACTGAAACAGAAGGTAGACCCCGATATAACAGTATCCATAGAGGACGGAGCGGTGAAATTTACCCGCCCTACCGACCAGCCTCGCCACCGTTCGATGCACGGATTGTACCGTGCTTTGATAAATAACATGGTCACGGGAGTTTCTGCCGGCTATACCATTCAACAGGAACTTGTTGGGGTAGGCTACAAAGTGGAAGCCAAAGGACAGATACTCGAGTTCAGTCTGGGGTATTCGCACGATATTCATCTTGAACTTCCATCCGAAGTTAAGGCTACGGCTGTGGTGGAAAAAAAAGGTGCAAATCCTGTAATAACATTAAAATCAATTGATAAACAATTAGTAGGGCAGGTTGCCGCCAAAATACGCTCACTGAGAAAACCGGAACCATACAAGGGCAAAGGAATCCGCTTTGTTGGAGAAAAACTCAGACGCAAGGCAGGCAAATCGGCTAACGCTAAATAACAGAAGGAGTATATCTTATGTCATTAACGAAAGTAGAAAGAAGAAAAAGAATCAAGTACCGTATCCGCAAAGTTGTGAACGGCACGTCGGAGCGTCCGCGCATGACAGTGTTCAGAAGCAACAAACAGATTTACGTACAGTTCATTGACGATACCAAAGGAAAAACTCTGGCGTCAGCCTCGTCGCTCGACAAATCGCTTGCCGAGCAGATTACAGGCAAAAATGGAATCGAAGTGGCAAAAATCGTCGGCAAACTGTCGGCTGAACGCGCTTTGGAACAGGGTGTTACAGCCGTAGTGTTCGACCGTAACGGCTACCTGTATCACGGAAGAATAAAAAACTTAGCAGAATCCGCCAGAGAAGCTGGTCTTAAATTTTAAAAGATTATGACAAATACGAATATCAGAAGAGTGAAAACCACCGACTTGGAACTGAAAGACAAACTGGTGGCAGTACAACGTGTAACAAAAGTAACCAAAGGCGGTCGCCACATGAGTTTTGCCGCCATAGTGGTAGTGGGCAACCCCAATGGCATTGTTGGCTATGGCTTGGGAAAAGCAGGCGAAATAGGCATTGCAGTGACCAAAGGCATAGAAGACGCAAAGAAAAATCTGGTTAAAGTGCCTGTATTTAAGGGAACTATCCCCCACGAGCAGGAAGCCAAATTTGGCGGAGCCAGAGTGTTTATCAAACCCGCCGCTCCCGGAACAGGCGTAAAAGCGGGCGGCGCGATGCGTGCCGTTCTCGAAAGCGCCGGCATTCACGATGTGATTGCAAAATCGAAAGGCTCGTCAAATCCGCACAATCTGGTAAAGGCTACCGTAGCCGCTTTGCTGGAACTGCGCGACGCCTATACCGTTGCCCAATTGCGTGGAGTATCAATGAACAAAGTGTTTAACGGATAAAAAACAGAAAAATGGCAACATATAAAATTACACAAGTAAGAAGCCGCATAGGTTCAAATAAAAAACAGCGGGCAACGCTCGATACTCTGGGTCTTCGCAGAATCAACCACTCGGTAGAGCGCGAAGCCTCGCCCACAGTCGAAGGCATGATTAAAACCGTACACCATTTGGTGAAAGTAGAAAAATTGTAAAATTTAAGAGAAACATAAGAGTATGAATTTAAATAGTTTAAAACCGGCAAAAGGATCAACGCACAAAGTTAAACGAGTAGGTCGCGGACAAGGATCGGGACGTGGAGGCACATCTACGCGCGGACACAAAGGCGCACAGTCCCGTTCGGGATATTCGCGAAAATTCGGATTTGAAGGCGGTCAAATGCCTATTCAGCGCCGTTTACCAAAATATGGTTTTAAAAATCGAAACCGTGTTGAATATAAACCTGTCAATATCTCTACATTGCAGGAACTGGCAGAAAAACGAAACTTGACCGTTATAGATATTCAAACACTGATAGAAACAGGGTTGATTTCTAAAAACGATAAAGTTAAAATCTTGGGAAATGGTGAATTGAATGTAACACTGGAAGTTACCGCTCATGCTTTTTCCAAGTCAGCAACCGCCGCAATAGAGGCAAAGCAGGGAAAAGTAATAAAACTGAAAAACAATAAGGATGAATAAACTGATGACCCTTTTAGGTATTACCCGGTTTGTACAAACCGTTCAGAATATCTACCGGATTGAAGAACTGCGTAAACGCATCATTTACACCCTGCTTCTTTTGCTGGTGTTTCGTTTCGGCAGTTTCATCGTCATACCCGGCATCGACCCCACAATGATAGGGTCGTTCACCAAATCGGCACGCGAAGGTTTGATGGGTATGCTCGACTTGTTTTCGGGAGGCGCAATGTCGAACGCATCAATCTTTGCACTCGGCGTAATGCCTTATATATCAGCGTCAATTGTAATACAGTTGATGACTATAATGGTGCCAACCCTGCAAAGAATTCAGCGCGAAGGCGAAAGCGGACGACGTAAAATAAACCAGTATACAAGGCTGCTGACCTTAGTCATTCTCCTGATTCAAGCCCCAGTATATCTGGTGCATCTGACACAGAAAGTTCCGCCCGAAGCATTCATGGTCAAAGGATTTTTGGGATACAATTTTCCAGCCACCGTTTGTCTGATTGCAGGAACAATGTTTGTGATGTGGCTCGGCGAGCGCATCACCGACAGAGGTTTAGGTAACGGAATATCGCTCCTGATCATGATAGGAATTATTTCGCGCCTGCCTCACGCTCTGATGGCGGAAGTAGAAACACGTTTCAACGAAACAACCGGCGGTCCGCTGTTTTTGATAGTCGAAATACTGCTGCTACTGTTTGTGTTCATGGCAAGTATAGCCCTGGTGCAGGCAGTGCGAAAAATCCCCGTACAGTATGCCAAACGAATAATAGGCACAAAACAGTATGGAGGCGTGCGTCAGTATATACCGTTGAAAATCAACGCGGCAGGAGTTATGCCCATTATCTTTGCGCAAGTATTTACATTTATTCCGCTGCTGTTTTCAGGCTTCGATTCGACAAGCAAATTTGCCCGAGCCTTTGAAATGTACGGATTCTGGCACACCTTCCTTCATGCCCTGCTTGTGGTTGTGTTTACCTATTTTTATACGGCAATAACAGTCAATCCCACAATGATGGCGGAAGAAATGAAGAAAAACGGAGGCTTTATTCCGGGTATAAAACCGGGGAAGAAAACGGCGGAAGAAATCGACAAAATAATGTCGCGCATAACCTTTCCGGGCTCACTGTTTCTGGCTTTGATAGCAATTTTGCCAACATTCGCATACCGTTTTGGCGTTGGAGAAAGTTTTTCGCAATTCTATGGAGGTACATCGTTGCTGATTCTTGTTGGCGTTGTGCTTGACACCCTGCAGCAAATCGAAAGTCATCTCCTGCTCCGGCACTACGACGGCTTGATGAAAACAGGACGGCTGAAAGGACGCACATCGTAAGTAATTGTTTATAAGATATAAAAGCACAGGTATCATGAAGGAAAACCACACTCCCGGATTGTTTTCTGCCCTTGCGGTAAATCGTCTGTCCGAGTGTATGGTTGCAGCCAAAAAACCGAATATCAATTTGCCGGCAGTAATTTGTGATAGCCGGTCGAATGGACCTGATATTAAAAAGGGAACAAAATCGGTTGCCTACAATGCGTATGTAACTGTTTTATAAGCATATACGTGTGAATTATAAAAATATCCGAACATGAATAAAGAAAATGTAAAAATAAAATTCTACAGTGGAGAAAATATACCACTCGAACTGCACAAGGTTCGTATCGTTCAGAAATTGAATCTTGTACCGATAGAGCGACGTTTGGAAGCTCTTTACGAAGGCGGATTCAATACGTTCAGACTAAGCACGAAAGACGTATTTCTCGACATGCTCACCGACAGCGGTACAAACGCAATGAGCGACATGCAATTATCGTCGATGATGCGTGCCGACGACGCATACGCCGGCTCTCAAAGTTTCTACCGATTGCAGCAGGCAGTTGAAGATGTATTGAAAAAGAAGTACTTGCTGCCGGTGCATCAGGGACGCGCCGCCGAAAATATCCTGTCGAACGCCTATATCCGCAAAAAAGGCGACCTGATACCAATGAACTATCATTTCACTACCGCCCTGGCTCATATCACCCAATACGGCGGACGAATAGTGGAACTTCTTTATGATGAGGCATATAAAATCGATTCGCGGCATCCCTTCAAAGGCAATTTGAACGTCGAAAAACTCGACGCAGTAATCCGCGAAACCGGCAAGGAAAATATCCCCTTTATCAGAATGGAAGCCTCGACAAATCTTATTGGTGGACAGCCATTTTCGATTCAGAACATGCGCGAAGTACGCAAAATAGCCGACCGATACGGCATCCGTTTAGTGCTCGACGCCAGTCTGCTGGGCGAAAATGCATACCTGATTCTTCAGCGCGAACCCGAATTTGCCGACTCGTCGATGGCAGAAGTGATTGCAATTATAACAGGATTAGCGGATATCGTTTATTTCTCGGCGCGAAAATTGAGTTCGTCGCGCGGCGGCGGCATCTGTACCAACGACCTGGCAATTTACCGCGAATTAGAAGCGCTTGTGCCTTTGTTTGAGGGTTTTCTGACATACGGCGGCATCTCTGTCCGCGAAATTGAAGCAATGGCAGTTGGTTTGTACGAAACACTCGACGAAACAATGATTTGCCAAAGTCCGCAGTTTATCTCATATCTGGTCGAATCGCTCACCAGCAAGGGCGTACCAATGGTAACGCCTCCCGGAGTGCTTGGCGCCCACGTCGACGCCATGCAAATCTGTTCGCACATCCCTCAAACACAGTATCCTGCCGGAGCGCTGGCAGCCGCCTTTTATCTTGTCTCCGGCGTTCGGGGCATGGAGCGCGGCTCAATCTCCAACCAGCGCGACGAAAACGGCAACGAAACATACGCCGACATGGAACTGCTGCGCTTGGCTGTGCCGCGACGTGTATTCACCCTGTCGCAAATTAAATACGTGGAAGACCGTTTAGTATGGCTGTACGAAAATCGTAACCTGATAGGCGGACTTAAATTTGTTTACGAGCCGCCAGTGCTGCGCTTCTTCATGGGCGGGCTCGAACCGGTGTCGGACTGGACCAACAAACTGATTGTGAAATTCAAAGAAGACTTCGGCGACAGTCTGTAAAAAACCTGTTTGCAGGCTTGTCCAAATTCTGTTTGAATATCGCTTGACAAGAAAATATACAGGAAATTGCCGCAATTGTTGCAGGATAATAATGTTTTGCCTAATTTTGCAGCGATTTTCTAATCCGACTCCGTAGCTCAGTTGGTAGAGCAATTGACTCTTAATCAATGGGTCGAGAGTTCGAGCCTCTCCGGGGTCACCCAAAAAACGCTTTGAATATTTTTGTTCAAAGCGTTTTTTTGTGGTGCTTGGCAAGCGTGGTCTGTGTGGAAAAACCGGTCGAAATTATTATTTTGAACGGATTTTACTTTACAAACAGATGATTATCAATATTTAACAAAATTGCGATTTTATGTAAAAATTTTTAGTTACCTTTCGCCCGATTTTGTTAAAAAAGATTATTACACGAAATTTCACGAAGAAGGCACGAAGTCTATTTTACATATCTTTTAATTCGTAATTGAAATTCAGAGCAGTGCGCCGATATATTCGTATATACCGCTCACAAATCCGACTGTCAGTATTCCGATAGAACACATCACGAGGCTCAAACGATTGAAATTGTCGGTACGGATAACATCGGGAGCGGGGTCGGTGGCGGAGTCGATATACATTGCTTTGACAATTAGCAGATAATAATACAGCGCAACAACGGTATTGGCAAGTGCAATGGCTACCAGAGCATAGTCGCCGCGTGCAAAAACGGCGGCAAAGATAAAAAATTTACTGAACGCGCCTGCTAACGGGGGAATGCCGGCAAGCGAAAAAACGGCTATCATCATAACAAACGACAGTCGCGGGTTATTTTTTGAAAAACCGCGCAGGACTGCAATATCGGTGCGTCCGGTATTGTTTTCGACGGATGCTATCACTCCGAATATCGCCAAATTGGAGAAGAGATAAACCAGTATATAATAAATTGTTGCCGTAATTCCCTGCGCCGAGCCGCTCAGCGTGCCAAGCATGATGTAGCCCGCCTGCGACACTGACGAAAATGCAAAAAAACGCTTGATATTTTTTTGTCGAAGAGCAAACAGATTGCCTGTTACAATGGTGATTACCGTAAGAACAAGCAGCATATTGTGCCAAACGGCTTCAATATTGCCAAACACGCGGTATAAAATAAAAATCAGTGTGAACGAAGCGGCGGCTTTCGAGGCTACCGAGAAATGCGCCGAAACTCCTGTTGGCGCTCCCTCGTAAACATCGGCTGTCCACAGATGAAACGGGGCAAGCGAGATTTTATATGCCAGACCGGCGAAGAAAAACACAAAGCCAAACAGTACAAGAATATTGCTGGCGTGGCTGGCGACGTCGAAAAAATAGAGCGTGCCTACGCCGCCGTAGATATACGACATTCCAAAAACCATAATGCCCGACGACAGGGCGGTGGTCAGCACATATTTTGCTCCCGCTTCTGCCGACCGCCTGTTATATTTGTCGAATGCCGACAGACAAGCCATTGGCAGCGACGCCATTTCTATGCTCAGGTACAGCAACATAAAGTGCTGTGCCGATATCATAAAATACATCCCAAGCAATGTGGCAAGCATTATGATATAAAATTCGCCTTCGCGCTGGCGGATTGCTTTTGTTGAACGAAGCCACTGTCCCGACTGTAAAAAAACAAAAAAAGTTGCCAGCCCAAGCAGGTTTTTCATCATTACTGCCATTTTCGACGTGCCATACATTCCGCCAAAGGCTGTTTCGTCGGGAACTGTCGAAAAAACCGAGTATGCAAAACCGCCCGCCACATGCAAACCCAATGCAATACACGCTACTAACTGAAAATACTTCATCGCCGGACGGTCGGAAACCGCAATATCGAAAATCAGGAGTAGCAGAAACACTGCCAGCAAGCCGATTTCCTGATATAACTTGAAAAAATCACCTAAATTCATTACAAAAAATTTGCGCAAAAGTACTGCTTTTTTATATTCTACAAAAATCGACGTCAGTTTTTCAGTGGTCAGTGGTCAGTGGTCAGTTCCTGCGGCGGCTTGTTTTTCTGACAAAATTTACAGAATTTTGTTTGTACACAAGGCAGGCAATTGGGCAGGATTGTGCCGGGCACGCCCTGCAACTGCATCGACAAACGTGTTTGACCAAATCGTGGCAAGGGCTAACCTTGCCACGAGCACTGCCGATTGTTTGAAACATGTATTTTCCTGTTTCAGTAAAACCTCTTCATCTTTTCAGTAAAACGTGTATATCTTTTCAGTAAAACGTGTATATCTTTTCAGTAAAACCTCTTCATCTTTTCAGTAAAACCTCTTCATCTTTTCAGTAAAACCTCTTCATCTTTTCAGTAAAACCTCTTCATCTTTTCAGTAAAACGTGTATATCTTTTCAGTAAAACATGTATATCTTTTCAGTAAAACGTGTATATCTTTTCAGTAAAACATGTATATCTTTTCAGTAAAACAAATCTACTCTTTGAGACAGCCACTAAATCAGGTTGAAAAAAGATTTAGGTGTACAATAATATGGTATTCATTTTTTACCTGTTAAAAGATTTTTTTTACTTGTGGTAGCAACAAAATCTTTCAGATAAAGTGGCTCAAAATATGCCACATTCTCGAAATGCCGGTTAAGAAATGCTTCGTTTGCGGGAGCGGCAAGTCCGGTAGCAGAGGCTGTTACGTCGATAAACACGGCATTTGGGCGAGTGATTATCGACCGGCATTTCGCGGCTCCGCTGCCAAAGAAACAGACTGTTTGCTTTTCGAGTATTTCGTCGAAAGATGATTCGCTGACTGTCATTGCTTTGGTTTCCGACAGCCGTTGCAGCGAGGCGTCGAACAGCGCCGTATATACTTCCATGCGTCTTGCGTCAATCATTGGACAGTAAATTGCCTCACTGTCTGTGCGTTTGCCTGTTGCCGCCAGTGCAAGCAGGCTGTCCACTGCAATCAGCGGTTTCGACACGCCGTAGCAAATGCCTTTGGCTGTGGCAACTCCAATGCGCAGACCTGTATATGAGCCGGGTCCCTTGCCTACAGCCACCGCGTCGAGTTCGGCATATTCCAATCCCGTCGATTTCATTAATTCGTCGATAAAAACCGAAAGGTATTTGGCGTGTTCTCTTTCGGGATATTCTTTCAGAGCAACGATTTCTTTTCCCTGCGACAAGGCAACCGAGCAGTTGTCGCCGCCGGTTTCGATGCAAAGTATCGCCATTATCAGGCTGTTTCAAACTGTTTGAGAAAGCGGACGTCGTTTTCGAAATACAGTCGCAAGTCTTTGATTTGCCATTTGAGCATTGCCAGCCGTTCCACTCCCATACCAAAGGCAAAGCCGGTGTACTGATGGCTGTCGATACCGCAGGCTTCGAGCACGTTAGGATCGACAATTCCGCAGCCGAGCACTTCCAGCCAGCCCGTATTTTTGCAGATATTGCAGCCTTTGCCTCCGCAGATTTTGCACGAAACGTCCATTTCTGCCGACGGTTCGGTGAATGGGAAGAACGAGGGACGGAGGCGGATTTCGGTATTTTCGCCAAACATTTCGCGGGCAAAGTAGAGCAGGGTTTGCTTCATGTCGGCAAACGACACATTTCTATCGATATACAGCCCTTCGACCTGATGAAAAATGCAGTGCGCCCGCGCCGATATTGCTTCGTTGCGGAACACTCTGCCCGGGCAAATCACACGTATTGGGGGTTTTTGCCGTTCCATCACTCTGACCTGTATCGAGCTGGTGTGTGTGCGCAGCAGAATGTCGGGGTTACGTTCGACGAAGAACGTGTCCTGCATGTCTCGCGCCGGGTGGTCGGGCGGAAAGTTGAGAGCGGAAAACACGTGCCAGTCGTCCTCGATTTCCGGACCGTCGGCAATGGCAAAACCCAGACGGGTAAAGATTTCTATAATTTCGTTGCCCGTAATCGAAATCGGATGTCTCGAGCCGATAGATTCTGCGCTGGCAGGCAGGGTTTTATCGGGCACAAGAACATCGTCGGCGCTGCTATCGAACATTTCTTTTTGATTTTTAAGCCTGTCCTGCACCATGTTTTTGACTTCGTTGAGCAATTTGCCCATCTCTTTTTTCTGTTCGGCGGCTATGTTTTTAAAATCGTCAAAAATGGCAGTCAGTTCGCCTTTTTTTCCCAGAACGGCAATGCGAAATTCTTCCAGTTCACGTGGGGTTTGTGCGGTAAACTGCTCGATTTTTTTTTTCAACTGTTCGATTCTTGTTTTCATGTATCGATTTTATTTTACGATTTTTGCCTGTTTGATAACGATGTCTTTTACAGGACGGTTATCCTCCGGACGGGTTTGAGTTTCGGCAATTTTGTCCACCGTATCCAAGCCTTCCAGCACTTCGCCAAAAACGGTATAATCGCCATCGAGATGCGGCGTTCCTCCTGTCGAAGTATAGTCTTCAAGCGCTTTGGGGGTAAAGGCAAAGTCCTTGTTCATAGCCTTTTTAGCGGTTTCCATTTCTTTCAGAGCGTCGTTTGTATAAACGCGACCCTGCACGATGTAGAACTGCGAGCCGGACGAGGCTTTTTCGGGATTTTGGGTACGTGCGGCAGCCAGCGCTCCTTTTTTATGATGTTTGTCGGGGATAATTTCTGCCGGCACTTTATAGTCAGGACCGCCTGAACCATAGCGTGCTTCGGGTTTTGGATTTTTCGACTCGGGGTCGCCCGCCTGTATCATAAAACTTTCGATAACGCGATGAAAAAGCACGCCGTCGTAGTATCCGTCCTTGACAAGTTTCACGAAATTGTCTCTGTGCTGAGGAGTTTCGTCGTAGAGTTGCAAGAGAATATTTCCTTCCGAAGTTTCGAGCAGAACCTTCACGTTTTCATTTTTTTGGCACGATGTAGCCAGAATTGTTGCAAGCATTGTAATAACTGTAAATTTATTCATTTTTTATTATTTTAATTTATTATTTTCTTTGTATAACAGCGACGCCGGATATAGGGTTCGCTGTCGTAATTGTTCCATATCGAAATAGCGTCGATATTGCTTTCGAGTTGCTGGTTTGAGATGGCGGTTTTGACTTTCAGGCGGATATATGTTTTATTCATTTCGGCGTAATAGATTGACGCCACGCCTTTTTTTTGCCAGTCGGGATGCACGCCGTTGAGGTAGAGGTCAATTTCGTCGCATTTTTTCATGGCTTTCAGGATGTGGACAAATCCGAAGGGTAAAAGCCGCCCGCGGGCTTTCTGAAATGCCCGCGACAGGCTGGACATGCTGACGCCAAAGGCAATAATATTGTCGTTACTGTCGGCAACCATGCACACAAGTTCGGGGTTGATCATCGAGATATACTGTTTCACATATCTGTCCATTTCCTTGTCGGTAAGTTCCACAAAACCATGCAGATTGACAAATGCTTCGTTCAGTGTTTCAAACAGTTTTTTTCCGTAGGGGATAATGTCTTTTGCGCAGGTAAATTTCTTGATATGAAGTTTATAGCGTTCCATCACTATTTTATTCAGCCTTTCGACTTTTTCGGGTACGGGCTGCGAGGCGTTGAATTTAAATTGCACCCAGTCGTCGTATTTTCCATAACCATGTTTTTCAAGATGTTGGGGATAATAAGGATAATTGTAGATATTTGCGATGGTGGGCAGTTTGTCGAACCCGTCCACCAGCATACCTTCAAAATCCATATCGGTAAAACCCATTGGACCTTCAACCGTATCCATTCCCAGCTCAACAGCCCATTTTTCGACCTCGTCGAGCAGCAATTTCGACACCTCCAAATCGTCGATAAAATCAATCCATCCGAAACGCAGATGTCGATAGTTCCATTTTTGGTTGGCTCTGATATTCAGAATTGCCGCCACCCTGCCAACCACCTTCCCCGACCTGTATGCAAGCCAGTATTTAGCCTTGCAATAGTCGAAGGCGGGGTTTTTATCTTTTCGGAGTGTATTCATTTCGTCCATATTGAGCGGCGGCACCCAACAGCGATTATCCTTATACAAATCGAAAGGAAATTTGACGAATTTTTTCAATTCCGATATTTTAATCACTTCTTTTACAAAAGTATTCATAGCCGGTCTGCTTTAAATTCGGGTGCAAATGTAGTACAAAATATCGAAACCAAAAAATTTTTTTGAAAAAAAGTTGAGGTGCGACTGATTTTCGATTGCCCGGCGCGAGGAAATGCGAAGGAGATGGTCGTTTTTTCTATCGATATGGATCTCCGATTTTCATAATGCCGCTGATTTTTGCCGCCAAAATTTATCGAATATTCTTCTATATCTGGTTAAAATTAAAAAATTAGCAGGCAAAATATCCTTTACAACAGATTTTATTTTCACATATAACATATTTATTTTAAGAATAATACATAATTGTCCGCAATATTTTTTGGATTATTCAATAAAAAAGCATTACCTTTGCAGCCGCATTTTTCGGGGTGTGGCGCAGTTGGCTAGCGCACCTGCTTTGGGAGCAGGGGGTCCTCCGTTCGAGTCGGAGTACCCCGACAAAATAATATTGTACGGGCTATATAATTTTTTGATATAGTGAGTTTTACTATCTATCAAATGCAAAATGAATCAGGTGCAAAAATTTGCGCCGCCATTATTGCGCGCCCTACAAACCTCTGAAAACAAGGCTTTTTCGTCGAAAAACAATAAATTAAATATTCAACACCTTGCGCATTGCTGCCCTGTCGGGGTCGATGCCTGTAAAAAGTTTGAAACAGTATAAAGCCTGACAGTAAAGCCAGTATCGTCCGTCAATTACGGTGCAGTTCAGGCTGCGGGCTTTGTCGAGCAAGGGCGAGCCGATATACGAGGCGTCGAGAATTACCTGCCTGGTATTGAGCAGTTTCCTGTCGATTAAATCAATATTTCCATACAGAGTGTTTATTATGACATCAGCAGATTGTAGCAGATCTGCGAGGCTATCGACAGGCGCTGCCCGGCAGCCGATTTTGCTCGCAAAATCGGTGGCTTTCTGCACGGTACGATTAACGATGGTTAATTTACCGCCGGCTTTGCAAACGGCGTATGCGGCGGCTTTGCCAGCGCCTCCAATGCCCAGCAGCACACAGGTTTTGCCCTGAAGTGCGACGCCAAACTCCTCGAAACTGCCCGACACGCCGCAATGGTCGCAATTATCGGCTTTCAGCCTTCCATTATGCACTGTTACAGTATTTACCGCTTCAATCAGCCTTGCCGTTTCGCTCAATTCGTCAGCAAATCGATAAATATCCTCTTTGAAGGGCGCGGTGATATTGCCGCCGTCGTAGCGCGTTTTCAATATTTCGACGCATTCTTCGGCGCTTGTCGGTTCGTTGATTTCATAACTCAGTCCCGTATAACGCTGATACGCTGCGCCAAACAGCGCGGGACTTTTACTGTGTCGGGCAGGATTGCCCAAAATTGTGAATTTTTGCATTATATGGATATTAGTTTTCATTATTAATATTCAATGTTTGCTGACAACATTCAGTCCTGCAATCGATACGACGAGAGTAGCCAGAAAGAAGATTCTCCAGAAATCAGCAGGATCTTTGAACACCAAAATACCGGTCAAAATGGTTCCCGCCGCTCCCGTTCCTGTCCATACGGCATAGGCTGTGCCTATCGGAATATTTTGCGTTGCCTTTATCAGCAACAGCATACTCAGGGTAAGAGTAAGGGCAAAACCGCCATACCACCAGCAAGTTGCCGTTCCCGTTGCCTCCTTCGCCTTTCCCAAACAGAATGCAAAAGCAACCTCAAACAATCCCGCAATAATCAAAATAATCCAGTTCATATTGTATTAATTTTAAAAATTTCGCGCCGCAAAAGTACTAATAATTTTTTGATTGACGATTTTAGATTTTTGAAAAAATTATTTCTTGGAGATTTGATAATTTTGTGGCATTTCAACATTTTTTTGATTGTATAATAAAATAGACTTATATTTGCAGCCGAAAACTGAGGGTTTTTTCAGATAAAACTCTCTGAAAATTAATTTATTAATTCCGATTGGAAGATACGAAAAATGGAAATTTTGGTAGCAAATTCATCACATGTCGAACATGCTGAAACGGTATGTCGGCTGATTTACGAATCTGCATTACAGCGCGGTACGGGAATAGCAAAAAGAACGCCGGAATATATCGCAAAAAAAATGAAAGACGGCAAGGCAATTGTAGTCCTTGACGAGGGTAAACTGATAGGATTCAGTTATATAGAATCGTGGCAACATAAAAAATTTGTCGCCAATTCGGGCTTGGTGGTCGATCCCGAATATCGCAAAACTGGTTTGGCACGAAAAATCAAAAAGGAAATATTCGAACTGTCGAAACGCCTGTATCCCGAAGCGAAAATATTCAGTATAACAACAGGTTTGGCGGTGATGAAACTCAATTCGGAACTCGGTTATGTGCCCGTAACATTTTCGGAACTGACCGACGACGACGAATTTTGGAAAGGTTGCGAAGGCTGCAAAAATTATCACATACTGATGGACAACAACAGAAAAATGTGCCTCTGTACAGGAATGCTCTACGACCCCGCAAAACACCAAAACAGCAAGCCGGAAACCGAAAATAATCGCCAAAAATGAAGTTTTGTCGCCAAAAAAAATCGTAAAATTGAAAAAAATCAGCACAAAAAATGAAAGCATTTAAGCCTGAAAAACAGCGTTTTATTTTTGTGATTGCAAACAGATTTTTTTTCTTTAACATAATTTAAGATAAAAACCCGCATAAAATTCGTATCTTTGCGTCGAATTTGCATTGAATTTGCATTAAATGATGATTAAGACAATAAATGAGGTACAAAACGCTATAATAGAAGAGTTTTCATCGCTGACTGACTGGATGGACAAGTACGAATATCTTATTGAGTTGGGCAGAGACCTGGACCCTTTTGACGTAAAATGTAAAAAAGATGAATATCTTATAGAAGGCTGTCAATCAAAAGTATGGGTCTGTGCAGCCAAAAGCGGCGACGAAATAATTTACTCTGCCGACAGCGACGCCATAATCACTAAAGGCATGATTTCGCTGTTGATACGGGTATTTTCGGGGCAAAAACCAGCCGACGTCGCAATTGCCGACCTGTATTTTATAGAAAAAATAGGCTTGAAAGAAAACCTTTCGCCGATAAGATCAAACGGATTACTGTCGATGATTCGGAAAATGAAACTTTTAGCCCTTGAATTGGAGTAACAGCTCACGATGGATAAATTTGAATTGGAACAGAACATAGTAAAAGTTCTTAAAAATATATACGACCCTGAAATTCCGGTTAATATCTACGATTTGGGGTTGATTTACAAAGTCGAAACCGACGGCAGCAAGGTGGAAATCACAATGACACTCACCGCGCCCAACTGTCCGATGGCAGACGAACTTGTTGAAAATGTGAACAGGGACGTCAAAGACATCTCAGGCGTTACGGATGTCAATGTTATTCTGACATTTGAGCCGCCTTGGGATATGAATTATCTGTCGGACGAAGCAAAACTCGAAATGGGAATGTTGTAATAATTGTAATATAAATAATTGACAATGAGAAAAAAGAATGTAACAACCAGAAATTTAAACAGATACTTCTGTTTGCGGATTGCGGTAAGCGCTCTCCTGTTTTTGTCGATAAGCCTTAATATTCAGGCACAACCGCACAAAAAAGTCAAATGGATGAAATTCACCGAAGCCATCGAAGCGTCGAAAAAAGAGCCGCGCAAAATATTTGTCGATATATATGCCAGCTGGTGCGGATGGTGCAAGGTACTGGATAACACCACTTTTGCCGACAGCGCAATTGTCAAAATTCTGAATACGGAGTATTATCCGGTAAAAATTGATTCCGAATCGAAAGAGGCGCTCAAATTCAAGGGATATGATTTGACTTATGCCGAACTTGCTGTTATTCTTGGCGCTGACAGAGGCTCGAATCTGGGGCTGCCCACAATGGTGTTTCTCAATGAAGATCACGATCTTCTGACCCGTGTTCCCGGATATCAGAAAGCCGAAGCAATGAAACCTATCCTGCTGTATTTTTCTGAAAATCACTATAAAAACCAGCAATGGGACGAATATCACCGCCAATACACCGAAAAGCAAAATACAAAAAAGAAATGATTGCCTCCGAACATAAAAATTTAGCTCGGGAAACTATGGATTTTGCCTTGCAGCACGGAGCAAATGCCCGTATATCAATTATTTCGGGCACAAACAGCGCTTTTGAATATCGCGACAACACGCTCGACAAACTGCAACAGGCTGCCGAAAATCGCATGGAAATCGAACTTTTTGTGGACAGTCGCTATGGCTCGTATTCCACCAACCGCATGGACAGGGAAAGTCTTTTCAAATTCACGTTATCGGCAATAGAATCAACACGTTATCTCGATAAAGATCCGGAAAAAACCTTGCCCGAATTTTCGCGCTGTTATCAAGGCAAAATGTTTACGCTGGATACATACGACCCTGATTTTAAAAATATTGCGATAGACGCAAAACTTGAACTTGCTAAAAATCAGATTGACGAAATATTCGGCGTCGATGAGAGAATTATCTCAATATCATCGGAATACAACGACGGCGAAAGTTTTCTGTATATGATTGCAAGCAACGGATTTGAGGGCGAAACGGCACATTCGACCTGTTCGCTGTATGCAAGCGTTGCAATGAAAGGCGCAAACGACAGTCGTCCAAGCGCTTATTGGCACGATTCGGCGCTGTATCTCAACGATTTAACAACTGTTGGAATAGGAAAAACAGCCTACGAAAAAACTCTGCAAAAACTGAATCAGACAAAAATTGCTTCCGGCAAATATCCCATGCTTTTGGACAATACACAGTCGGTCAGATTATTAACCCCTCTGATTTCTGCACTGAACGGATACGCTCTGCAACAGGAAAATTCGTTTCTGATTGATAAACTCAACGAAAAAATTATATCGGAAAAAGTAACAGTTGTCGATAATCCTCACATCGATAGAGCGTTTGGCGCACGAATGTTCGACGACGAAGGCGTTGCTACAAAAAAACGGAATATTATAGAAAAAGGCATTCTAAACACTTATTTTATAGACACATACATCTCAAAAAAAATGAATATCCAGCCCACAATTTCCTCGCCCTCAGTTGTGGTTTTTGAACCGGGCAAACGTCCGCACACGGAAATTATGGCGGATATGGACACAGGAATTTGGGTTACAGGCTTTAACGGAGGCAACAGTAACAGTTCGACCGGCGATTTTTCGTTTGGAATCGAAGGTTTTCTTGTTGAAAACGGCAAACCTGTAAAGCCTGTAAATGAGATGAATATCACCGGAAATATACTGAGTTTGTGGAACAGCGTGCTGGAAGTGGGCAACGACCCCAAACTGAATTCCTCGAAACGGGTTCCTTCAATTTTATTTGACGGAGTAGATTTCAGCGGTATTTAAACGAGCAAATAATAATTTATTATATATTTAGATATGAGAACATTATTTATCCTATTTATTTTAACGGCAACAGGCTGCGGCGCTCGCGAGGCTTGCGCTCAAAATGCAGAGCCACAAAAATCGGGCTATCAAATTAAATTTGAACTGAAAGGCGAAAAAAACAAGGATGTTATACTTGCAATATATTACGGGTCAAGTAAATATTCGATAGATACAGCCCAACTCGACCGACACGGGAAAGCCGAATTTTCCGGAGCAAAACCGCTTTCTCCGGGCATGTATCTGTTTGCCTCCGACGGCGCTCAACTGTTCGATTTTTTGATTTCAGATACTGTAAATCAGAATTTTACGGTGTTCACAACAAAAGGAAAACTGCTTGAAACCCTGTCGTTCGATGGTTCGCCCGAAAATCAGGCGTTTGCCGATTTTACGCGCTTTATGGCTGATATACAGAAAACTCAGCAAAAACATGACCTCAAAAATGCTGATTCCCTGCAATTGCAGCAGTATCGGGACGAAGAGGCGCTGCTGGACAAAAAAACGGAGGATAAAGTCAAGGAAATCAGCGAGCAATATCCCAAATCGCTGCTGTCGTCAATTGCAAATGCAATGATGTATCCCAAGCCCAAAACCAGCGAATTGCCAGCCGATAAATCTGAACAACAGCGATATATATATAAATTTATGAAAACTCACTATTGGGATAAACTGACATTGACCGACCACAGAATGCAAAATACGCCAATTTTGATTCCCGCAATCGATAACTATTTTGCTACAATAATTCCTCAAATACCTGATTCCATTATACATGCTATCGACAAAATGCTCGACAAAGCACAAACCGATACGGCAATGACCAAGTTTTTAGTTGGGCATATTTTCAATAAATATCTGAAAATGAAAACAATAATGGGAATGGAAAATGTTATTATACATTTGATTGATAATTACTATCTTAGCGGAAAAGTGAAAACCGACGACGAAAAATTTATGACAAGTATCACCGAATTTGCCGACAAAAACAGGGTTTCGCTGATTGGCAAACAGGCACAAAATTTGAAAATGGAAAGCCTGACCGGCACGCCCGAAGCGCTTTACGATATTGATTCGCCTTACACTCTGGTGTATATTTTTGAGCCGTCGTGCGGTCATTGCAAGGTCGAAACTCCCAAGATTTACAAGGTTTTTCAGGAATATAAGGACAAAGGACTTGCCGGTTTTTGTGTTTATAATCTGCACAATAAGGAGGAATGGGTGGAATATATTGCGGCAAATAATTTTACGGACTGGATAAATGTCTGGGACCCAAAGAATGAGGCGGATTTCAGAACGGCATACAGCGTTTATTCTGTTCCGCAGGTTTATGTGCTCGACAAGGACAAAAAAATTGTCGGTCGCGGGCTCGAAAGTGTTTCTCTGGCACAGCTGCTGGCGCACCTGTTGAAAAATAAATAATTGCCTGATGCTAAGATTGTTATTTTTCAGTTTATTTGTCGTTCTGTTCTGTTCGTGTCGAACTTCAAAACAGACAAAATCCCAGCCGGACGTCACCATAACAGCCAGCTATGCCGACAGTTACCTTTCGTCGCTGCCACAAATTCACGATTCGATAATTCCTGCCATCGACAGGACGCTGGCAGCGCACAAAAACGATACCGCCACACTGCGTTTCCTTGCACGCTATCTGTACGACAAATATCTGATTTCGGAAATGCAAGGCGCTGAAAATATTACTGTTCACCTTGCCGATAATTATTATCTGAATAACAGAATTGTAGAAAATGCGAAGTTCAGGAAAGAGGTAGCCGATTTTGCCAAAAAGTTCAGAAATACGCTAATTGGCAAGCAGGCGCAAAATCTGAAAATGGAAAGTATCAACGGCACGCACGAAGCGCTGTATGATATTGATTCTCCATATACTCTGGTCTATTTTTTTGACCCCACATGCAGCCACTGCAAAAAAGAGACGCCAAAAATTTATAAAATATTCCGCAAATACAGCAACAGAGGATTGGCAGGTTTTTGCGTTTACTCGCAGAGCGACAGGGAGGAATGGATTGATTATGTGGCAAAAAATAATTTAACCGACTGGATGAATGTCTGGGATCCGACAAATGAAAATAATTTCAGAATTGCATACAGTATCTATTCTGTGCCTCAAACATATCTGCTCGACAAAGACAAAAAAATTGTCGGTCGCCGATTGAATGATGAAACACTGGAAAATCTGCTGAAAAATTTGCTGAATTAGAGTGGATGAGGATGAAAATGAGGATATTATTTATTAAAAACATCCATATAATAATCGGTTCAACCGGGAATTGTGTGGAAAATCCATAGAAATAATTAACAATGAAATTAAATCAACTCTTTCACAAATAACATTTTAACTTTATGTGCATACACTGTTTATCCTTACTGTTCAAAGAAATTATCGTCGTTTAAAAAACTCATCGATTGTTGTATTCATTAGTGTTGCAGTTAAATCTAATTTAAACATAATAATTATAAAATCAGCATAATATATAACATCATTGTCAATCATTTCCAGCAAAGCCTGAGTTTTTTCGAGTTTATGTTCGGCTTCTTTATTCATATAATCCAACAGAATAGATGCATAGCACCGAATAAACTGCGACATTTCAAACTTTGTAATCGTTTTGCCCTCAACCATTTTTCGCAATTGTTCCCGCGCCTCTTCCCGCGCCTCCGGTGGCAAATCTCGCAGTTCTTTATCTTTTTTCAACATCTCTATGAGAAAATAATTGGGAAATCGCTCAAGTTCCTTGTTTATACGACTGTACTCATGTTCATTACCATTAATTTTTCCGATCAGCATCAAATTCAGGTACGAAATAACGGCGCAATCACCATGCTGTTTTTTAAACAACTTGATTTGTTGTTGCGCATCACTTACAGATTTAAAGTCTTGAATTTCAATAAATGCAGTCAGGAGATCAAGATACAACTCTTTGCCGTCGGTTTTGAAAGAGGGAAACAGCGAATTTGGTACCTCATCATTTGCTGTCGCCTCAAATAAAGCAAAGTCTGATTTCATCATTTCCAGATATTTATCCACTACATCGGTATTTAGCATATTGTCTTCTTCGCGCCAAAAGTCTGCCAAAATCCTTACTTTGTCCACAAAATCTATGTCTGAGTCTAAATAAAATGTATCAACTGTTTTGTTTTGATATTCTTTAAATACAGCAATCGCCTCTTCCTCAGCGGCTTTTTTATCCATATTAACAATTTTTTGATAATAAATGTCATAAGCATCTTCGTCATCATCATAATCATAATCATCATACTCATCGTCGTCATCGTTTATTGTGTCGCCGTCAACCATTTTTGTATTTAAAATGACTTCATAATTGCCTTGTCCTGCTGTTTTATCAAGCTGATTTATGATTTTTTTAGCCTGTAACGAACTTTCGTAACCGTTATAGACATACAGCGGAATACCGTTTTTGTTGCCACAATGAATGTCAATCAGCGGAATATCGTCGTTATCTTCTTCCAGAAAATATTGTGTAATTGAAGTAAAATCTTTGTGTGGCACAAAACCATATTCTTCGGCAAATTCGATAGCCGCAAAAATTATATTATGAGCAAATTTGTAAGAAATTTCTTCCATATCATGATTGTCATCCATCTGGTCTATACAATTGTCAAATACATTTGATGAAACATTGAATTGAAACAGTGTATCTTTTACTCCAAGACACTTTGTATCTACCAGATACATGCAAAAAGTAAGGTTTCCATTTGTGTGCTCTCTGGCAATAATTATGTTTGCCAAGCCTGCTTTCTCCCAGTCAATGTTGATTAAGCATTTTATAATGGGCAAATTACGTGATTTTTTACGTATAAAATTCTCCGGCGAGAGAAATACCTGTATTTTCTTATTTTTCTTAGATTTTGACATATAAATTATCTTTTTAAAATTTCAATCTGCGAAATTACATATTTTTTTGTTTCCAACCAAATAGTTTTTTTAATTTATTATTAATCAGACTTTTCTTTACGCGATTTTTGGACGGGAAACGCTGAACCGACAGTGGAATTTTTACGATTGGAAAACATTTTTTTGATTTTTGAATTAAAAGACCATCGTCATAAATCATCAAACAAAGGTTTCGCTTTCAGAGTTTTTATCGGAAAATGAAAATAATTCTCTGACATATTGGCTGTAGTCATAAGTTATCAGCCATTTATGCGGACATTGTTTCATGTTTTCCGCAAAACGTTTGTGGTCGAAGGCTTTGTGTAAGTTGCCGTTTTTTTTCGTACAATGCCGATTTTGTTGCCGAATAACAGGGCGTATCCTGCGAAGAAGAACAGAACGATTGGCTGTGCAAAAAACGTATCGAGGACAAGGCATTGACAAAGGATTGTTTGCAAATCAAATTTCTTGAATTTTTTTGGCAATTTTTCCTGTTCTATGTATATTATTTCTTCTTTTACGTCAGCATTTCCCGTTCGGAGAGCGCGTGTGGTCAAAATTTTTCACCCTAATTTACAGGCATATATCAAAAAAAAACAATTGTTTGAAAAAAAAATTTCACACAAATGAAAAAAAAACATTACCTTTGCCGCGTTTTATGTTTTTAAATAATTAAAAAATTTTAGTAATGAGACATTGTTTATATTTAATTTTGATTATGATTTTGGCGCAGGCTTGTTTCTCTGTAACCACAACAGAATCGTCGTCCGGAGCAACATCAACAGACTTGACATCAATGGAATGGAGGCTTGTATCGGTAAATGTGGACGACAAACCGATGACCACAGAAAGCCTCAAAACACCGGCAACCCTCAAAATCAACCCCGACGGACAGTTTTCGGGTCAGGGCGGATGTAATAACTTTTTCGGAAAAGCCACAATCAAAGGCTCGAAAATCGGTTTCGGAAATGCCGGAATAACGAAAAAAATGTGCTTCGACAATACCGTCATGGCGCTCGAAACAGCATACATGAAGGCGCTTAACGAGGCGGATTCGTATGAAATCAAACTGAAAAATTTGATTTTGAAAAAAGGAAATAACACAATTGCAACGTTTCTTTCGATACAGTAAGCGCACAGTTGCGTTTGCCACCGGAAGCGGAAAAATTATATCAGTGTAACATAAATTTTATATAAAATAATTATGAAACGAAGCAACAGTATTCAACAAATCAGCGATTTATCCCTTGTATGGGATTTTGTAATTGTTGGCGGCGGAGCAACCGGACTGGGCGCTGCCGTCGACGCCGCCTCGCGAGGCTACAAAGTAGCGCTGCTCGAACAGGCAGATTTTACAAAAAGCACTTCGAGCCGCAGCACCAAACTCGTACACGGTGGCGTACGCTATCTGGCTCAGGGCGACGTTGCTATGGTTATCGAAGCCTTGCACGAACGCGGTCTGATGCGCAAAAATGCGCCTCATTTAGTCAAAGATCAGCGATTTATAATTGGCAACTACCGCTGGTGGGAAAAACCGTTCTATACCATCGGTTTAACACTCTACGATTTACTTGCAGCCAAACGGGCTTTTGGAGCCTCGCTGCCGCTGAGCCGCAAACGGGTGGTTGCCGAAATTCCGCAAATCGCCACAAAAGGGCTTCGCGGCGGAGTGGTGTATCACGACGGGCAGTTTGACGATTCGCGCATGGCTGTCAATCTGGCGCAAACAGCAACAGAACAGGGCGCTGCCTGCGCAAATTATGTGCAAGTAACAGGATTGACAAAAAATGCGGAAGGAAAAATTGACGGCGTGGACGTCTGCGATATGCTTTCCGGAAAAACTTGTCACCTGAAAACAAAGTCGGTTATCAACGCAACAGGCATTTTTGTTGATGAACTGATGCAGATGGATAACGAACAGAACGACCGGATGGTACGTCCAAGTCAGGGAATACATCTGGTTGTCGATCGCTCGTTTCTGGGCGGCGACACGGCAATCATGATTCCCAAAACAAGCGACGGACGGGTTCTTTTTGGCGTACCCTGGCATGGCAAAGTTGTTCTGGGAACGACAGATACGCCGCTGGATGAGTTCACTCTCGAACCTCGCGCACTGGACGAGGAAATTGAATTTATTCTGCGCACCGCCGGCACATATCTCGCCAAACAGCCTTCGCGCAGCGATGTGCTTTCGGTATTTGCAGGGCTGCGACCTCTTGCCGCACCGCGCAAAAGCGCCGACGCGAAAAAAACCAAGGAAATATCGCGCAGCCACAAAATTATGATTTCCGACAGCGGTCTGCTCACCATAACCGGCGGAAAATGGACAACATACCGACGTATGGCAGAGGACGCCATCAATAAGGCAGCCGCCATCGCCGGATTGCCGCGCAAAAAATGCGTAACAAAAAATCTGCATATCCACGGACATAAAAAAACAACCGACAGAGAGTCGTTTTCATACGTTTACGGTTCGGATTACGAAAAAATTCTGCAACTGCAAAACGAAAATCCGGCAATGAGCAAAAAAATTCATCCTTCATACGAATATACTGCCGCCGAAGTTGTGTGGGCTGTTCGCCACGAAATGGCGCAAACGGTTGAAGATGTGTTGGCTCGCCGGTTTCGTCTGCTGTTTCTCGACGCACGGGCGGCAATTGAAGCCGCGCCAAACGTGGCCTCGCTGATGGCAAAAGAACTCGGAGAAAACCATGAATGGGAACAATTGCAAATCCAAATATTTGTCGAAATCGCAAACGGATATTTAATAGAGTAAAACCAAATACTTTATCGTATTGCAGGGTATTTTTCATGACGCCTCAATCTTTCCCGAACAAAAAAATGTTTACCTTTGCAAAAAAAATATAATTGTGGAATACAGTATAACAAAGTTAAAACAAGGGAATTACAGATTGTTATGGAAAATGGCAACAGCATTTTTGCCGGTTTTTTTCCTGGCGTCCTGCGGAAATATCCGAGATGTTGAAATTGAAAACATCGAAGAGATAAAACTGAAAACACTGAAAGGCAGCAAAGCAACTGTGGAAGTGAAAATTACCGTTAATAATCGCTCGGCGCACAATATTTATCTCAAAAAAGCCGATTTTGAAATCTTGCGCGAGGGATATTCGTTTGCTACGGCAATAATGACCGGCAAATATCTGATAACGAAACATTCGCGGCAAACTCAGGTATTGATGTTTAATCTCGATATATCGGACAGAATGCTCATTGTTTCGGGCAGAATACGGGCGGTGCTGGCTGGCGAGGACAGAACAAAACTGTCGCTGGCGGGGAAAATCAGGGCGGGAACAAAAATACTGTCGAAAAACATAAAAATATATCACGAACTCTGAAACCGCTCTCAAATAAAATCATGATATAAAACTGTATGACAGACAAAAAAGTTTTCCGTTTTGGCGGTTTACACTTTTTATGTACATTTGCGGCGAATTTTATTAATACAATATTAAATATAAAACGTAATGAAAAAAGATAAAGTAGTATTGGCGCTGATTGGCGCAGGCGGCAGAGGTTCGGGCGTTATTCGCAGCTTGAAACAGTGCGACAAAAATGTAGAAGTCAAGTATGTATGCGAAGTGGACGAGCAGCGTGGCGGCGGCGTCATTCAGGAACTTGGCAAATTGCAGGGACATGAGCCGAAACGGGTCGCCGACATGCGTAAAGTGTTCGACGACAAGGATGTGGATGCTGTGGTTATCACCACCCCCGAACACTGGCACGCGCTGGCAACCGTCCGTGCATGTGAGGCTGGAAAAGACGTATATGTTGAAAAAAATGTCTGTCTCACCCTCGACGAAGGTCGGCGAATGATTGAAGCCGCCGCACAAAACAAACGGATAGTGCAGTGCGGAACACAAAACCGCAGCGGCGACTATGCCTTTGCCGCACGCGACTATATTGCCGCCGGCGAACTCGGAACAATAGTTACCGTAAAGGCATACTGCATGTTACCCGGTACGCGCGAATGGATTCTGAAACCCGACAGCCCCGCTCCCGAAGGTCTCAACTGGGACATGTGGCTCGGACCGGCGGACGCCGTCCCCTACAACGTCTCGCGCCATAAAGCATGGTACGACTGGTGGGCGTACTCCGGCGGCTCTTCAATGTCGGGCGATGCTTCGCACGTTATCGACCTTGCACGCATGGCTTTAGGCGATCCGCCAATGCCGCAGGCTATATACTCCGCCGGAGGCAGAGTGATTTTTAACGATAAACGCGAAATCCCCGATAATCAGACAGTAGTGTTCGATATGGACAAATACGTAATCAGCCTCGAATCGTCGCAATTCGGTAACTACATGTACAAAACGCCGCAGGAAGTGCGCTTTAGCGACAAATTCCCCGAATGGCGCAACAACGCCACACGTATCGAAATATATGGAACAAAAGGAATTATGTTTCTCGGTCGTCATGGCGGCGGCTGGCAGGTGTTTGGCGATAACATGAAACTGCTGGCTGAAAAAACCGGCTATTTCCCCGACGAAAAACATCACCGTAATTTTATCGACTGTATCCGCAGCCGCAAAGCGCCCAACGCAACAATCGAACAGGGCGTGCTGAGCGCATCGATGATAAATCTTGCAAACCTCTCATACCGTACAGGTAAGAAATTAGTACGCATCGACCGCGAAAACGGCGCAATTGTCGATAACGACGAAGCTGCCAGCCTCGATAAAAGAATATACCGACAAAATTATAACTTTTGATAAAATATTTGGAAACTTCTAATAATTGATATTAATGCCCTGCGGGTGGGGTGTCAAAAATATGAATAGGGACAAAAATATCTTCTTCCCTTTTATTGATGACAAAACCCTTATTTTTGAAAGATCCCTTAGTAGCCAAATTACACGCAACAAACAACCCTTATTCCCTTATTAAATCGATTATAATAAGGGAATAAGGGAGGAGAAATCCTTGTCCGATACTACTAAGGGAGCCTTGGGAAATAAGGGTTTTTATCCCGATTAAAACCGGAAAGAATCTTTTAAACCTCGACCCCATATTTTTTACACCCCACCCTGCGGGCAACAAGATTCGACAAGTTTGATTGCCCGGATTGCCCGCAGGCATCAATATCAATAGAAATCATCAGTCCAACGCGACCGAAACCCCGTCAGGGGTTTCACAACAAAGTTTTTTTGTCATACAGGCAAGGCGCGCCTGCATCCGAACAAGTAGAATATCAAAGTGCAAATCAATAGCACCTCAATCTTTTTTTGTGCCATGAAAAAAGTTTGAGGCACATTGACAAAACCCTGCCTTGAGGCAAAAAATCCTGCCCTTACCGTCCAAAAATCTCAGTTCAATCCGAAAATCGAAGCAAAAAATTCGCCTGATCTGCAAAAAAAATGCATCTGAAATACCATTGATTTTCAGCGAAATCAAAAAAAATATTTTTTTGTTCAAAAAAAGTTTTGTACTTTTGCGGCGCGTTTCAGTGAGATATTGACGCGCCGCTAAATTGAAAGTATTTTATAAAGAAATTTATGACAAAGAGTAGTTACATCACAGGCAAAAATCGTTTTTCCGCACTTCAAAACAGTGGGGTTGTAACCGTTTTGTGTATCTTCGGTGCGTATTTTTTTAAAGTCGTGAATTTCCTTTTTAATTGTGGCACTGTTTTTGTAGAGAGAGAGAGAGAGAGAGAGAGAGAGAGAGAGAGAGAGATAATCAGCGAGTTACGCATGGTTTCGGAATAAGAATTTTACATGAATTTATAATAAACCCCACCGCAAAGTTTTGCATTGCGGCGGGGCTTTTTTTATTCGCAATTTCAGTATGTGGATTGCGGCGGATTTTGCCTGTTAATTATACAAAAACAGCAATTTATATTTATTTGCGGAGATTAATCTGCTCTATAATCGAAGAAAAAAAATTTTAAAAAATAGTATTATGGGACTGTTAAACAGAAATTGGGACGGGAAAAATGCCGGCTCTCCGGATAACGGAATTTTCGGATCGACCATATCGCGCGATCACGAGTCTGACGACGAAATGGTCTGGAAATATTCGTTCAGCAATGTAAAAAAGGGCGCAAAAATATTTGTCAAACCCACACAACGCGCTATTTTACTGATTAATAATGAATATGTTTCGACAATCGAAGGCGGACAAACTTTTGATTTGTACGATTCGTCGAACATTCCGCTGCTTGGCGGGGTACTGAATTTTGCCACCGGTGGCGAAACGCCATACCCTGTGGATATTTGGTTTGTAAACGTCGAAACTCACCGCAACATGCTGTGGGCTACCGGTAAAATGCATGTGCGGGATTGGGAAACCAATATTCCTGCAGAACTGTACTGCAACGGTTCGTGCGTTATCAAAATCAAAGATGTGGAACTCTTTTACAAGACGTATATTGGCACTAAACATGGATTTTCGGTAACGGAACTGTATGATAATATGCGCAATATTATTAAAGAAGAGGTTATTGTGCATATTCTTGGGGCAATAGAAAAAGACCATATTCCGCTGTATGATTTTCAGGGCAATATGAGAAAATTCTCAACCGAGATAGAAGTCCTGCTTCAGTCCGAAGCATTCGACGAAAGAGGTATTGAACTGATTAAATTCGCAATAGGCGAAGTCGATTTTTCCGAAGAATTTAAAGAGGCAATCAAGGAATTGCGAACAAAGGAGAAATTTTACAGTTCGGAAGCATATTTGCGCAAAGAGCAGTTTGAAATCATGAAACAGGCTGCCGCCAATCCGGGCGCAGGCGTCATGATGGGCGTGGGAATGGGCGCAGGAATGGGCGCGGGAATGGGACAATCAATGGGCAGCATGATGCAAAACGCAATGGGGTCGGTAAATCAGCAGAATGTGCCGCCGCCGCCGTTGCCTGCTCAGATATATGCCGTAATCAACGGAATACAGTCGGGACCGCTGAGTTTGGACGCCTTGCAGTCTAATATTCAGCAGGGATTAATCAACAAAGATACACTGGTTTGGAAACAGGGAATGACGGCATGGGTGGCGGCGGCTTCGCTGCCCGAACTGTCGGCTTTGCTTGGCGCTGTGCCACCGCCTCTTCCTCCGGTTTAAACAAGTAAATATAAAATAATTAAATATTTATAAACATGAGATCTTTTAAAATTTTAAACTGTTTGATATTGGCGGTTACATTATCCGCCATTGCGGGGCTGTTCTTTTTGTTTGGTCCTGCCGAAAAAACTCTACCGTTTTATTTCAATCTGGGCTTTGCCTGTCTGATTGATGTCCTGTTTTTTTGCTCACTTTTTATTGTGTCGGGCAAGAAACATTACACGGTACAGGGTATTGCGCTTGCAAAACAGATAATGACTTACGGTCTGCTGTCCACAGTGTTAATACTGGGCTACAGTCTGACGTCGTATTTTTACCCGATACCGTTTCCGTGGTATCTGGGTGCGGTTATTCTGCTGACTGTCATTTATTTCATCATTATTATCGTAACTTTTCAGGGAGGGCAGGTACAGCGTGAAACTGCGGAGCGTCTCAAACAAACAGGAGAGGCGAGCCGGAAATACACAAAGCAAATCCCTGATATACACGAATATTTTGTTGAAACGATGAGCAAAAAAAATGCAGATCCGGCATACAGGGAAAGCGTGAAAAAGTCATTGAAAATATTGCACGAAACAGCCACTTTTGTTCCAACAAAACTCTATGTCGAAAAGCCGGAATTAGCTCAAAATGTTTCTCGGCATTTTGAAGAACTTATGGCTGAAACAGGCAAAATTGTTCATTTGGAAGGCGATGCTCTGATCAAACAATTGGAAAATATCCATGCCACAGCAAAGCGTGTTACGAAATATATACAAAATAACAAATAAATTATTATTATTATTATTTACAAACAAATAAAATTATTATTTTTATGGACAGTAATGTGTTAAAATTAATTCAGTTGAAGTGTGCAAACTGCAATTCTACCTTATCAAGAGCAGACAAGTTTGAAACACAAATTAAATGTCCGTACTGCGGTACGGTGAATGAAGTTACGGGAACTATGCATCAGGATGTTGCTGCACCCGAGCGGATTATCCTCTTCAAAACTCAGGAAAATGATTTTGATACTGGAATCTGCAACTTCTTTGTTGATCAAGATTATGCGGTGAACGATATTTTCGAGAAAGTACAACTCGAAAATGTTACGCCAATTTATCTTCCGATGTATCTGTACGAGGGTCGATACGATGCAACCTATTCGTGTTCAGTCGGTCAGAAGGAAACACAACTAAGAGTAGGCTCGGACTTCTCGGGCAACAAAACCGTCAAAGAAAAGACGGTTACCAAATGGACGCCGTATAATGGCACGGCAAGAGACAATTATGCCTTTCTCAGTCTGGCTTTTGAAGGCAAAGAAATTACCCCCGAACTGGCTGAATGGACAAGATCGTTCCCTTACGAGCCTGTGTATGGACAAAAGTTCGACATCAACCTGCTGTCGGGCAAAGGTTTCCAAATTCTCCCTCACAATTTGGACAGGGAAGCAACCTGGCATAAATGGGGCGTCTCAACTCTTGAATATCTGTCGGAACAACTTGCTTATTCGCAAATTCCGGGAGGTCAGCAAATAAGAGATTTCCGGTCGAACTGCAGTTACGACCCGAAACACGATGGACGACTGTTTTTAGTACCATTCTGGTTTGTTTACTATTACTATGACAACAAACAGTTTTTTGTGCTGATGGATGGCTTGGGCAAAAATATACACGGATCGACGCCAATAGACGAAAAACGTGTAAAGGATGTCCGAAATCTGGAAAAACTTGGAAAATGGGGCTTGTGGATAGCTATCATTTTGGGTATCGTGTTGATGTCGGTGCACTTCCTGACCGCGCTTATTGCGTTTGTTGTGATATGGCTGGGCTTGAAATTTTTCACAAGATGGAAAGTTGGAAGTATCATTAAAACAGCAAGAAACATCAGAACGGAAGCATATAACAAGCTTTCGCATTAAACAGAATGGCTACGGCACAGGGATTTTTTCCATGATTAGATTTGTCCCTGTGCCACACGCCATTTAACCTGTTTTGCTGGATTTTTTGTTTTCAATGGCAAAAAATCCTGCCCTTTACCGTCCAAAAATCTCAGTTCAATCCGAAAATCGAAGCAAAAAATTCGCATGATCTGCAAAAAAATGCATCTGAAATACTATTGATTTTCAGCGAAATTAAAAAAAATATTTTTTTGTTCAAAAAATTTTTGTACCTTTGTGCTTGTGATTTATCTGAGATATAACAGATAATTAATTGAATAATAAGATTTAAACGTAAATAAATGGTTAGTATAATAAAAATAAAAATAAAAAATATAATACAAGATGAAAACATTGACAGTTACCGATATGGAGGCGCATTTCTCTGATATAATTGGGGAAGTGATAAATGGAGAACAATTCCAAATTAGTTTTGATGCATCAAAAGAGCCGGTTGCAATGATTGTTCCCGTGCAAAAACAAAAAAAATCAAGAAAAATAGGTGTTTTGGACGGAAAAGCATTATTTAAAATAAACGGGGAGAGTAAAATTTCTGAAAAAGAATTTTTGGGAATATGAATTATTTATTGGATACTCATGCATTCATTTGGGCGGCATTAGAAACCAACAAATTAAGCAAAAATGCTCAAAATATTATTCTAAACGGCAGCAATGATATTTTTGTAAGTACTGTTTCTTTTTGGGAAATATCACTAAAAACAAGAATTAATAAATTTCTATTTGAAAATATAAACATAATGGATTTTGCTCAATATGCAAAAGATATGGATTTTGCAATATTGGATATGAAAGAATATGAAGCAATAACATTTCATAAATTACCATTAAAAGATAATCATAAAGATCCCTTTGATAGAATGTTAATATGGCAGGCAATAACCCAAAATATGACAATGATAAGTAAAGATAAATTATTTAAACAATATAAAGAAAATGGTCTAAAAATAATTTGGTAAATTTATGCTACGCCCGCTGTTCGGACAAGGTTATACTTTGTTTGCACTATCCACTCAGGCACAGCCTCGTCCGAACAGCAGTTTTCGGGCAGTCGCAAAAAACCTTCCCCCCTTACCGTCCAAAAATCTAATTTCAGAACCAAATCGAAGCAAAAAATTCGCATGATCTGCAAAAAAATGCATCTGAAATACTATTGATTTTCAGCGAAATCAAAAAAAATATTTTTTTGTTCAGAAAAAGTTTTGTACTTTTGTACTTGTAATTTATCTGAGATATAACAGATAATTAATTGAATAATAAGATTTAAACGTAAATAAATGAGGTAAAAGCAATCATTAATTGCAGGTAAAACGCAGATGCCGGAAGTTTTGCACAGAAGTTTAACAATACAGTAAGAAATATAAAAATCTGAAAAAGCAGCTGACAAATGCGAAACATTCGTGTATTAAATAAATTAAAAATATTGATTATATGAAATTTATATCAGTAAAAGATTTTAGAACATCGTCGGAAAATATTTGGAAAACATTGCCGGATGAACAAGAAATGGTAATAACAAATAATGGCAAACCTATAGCATTATTGACGCCGTTAAGTGACAAAAATTTTGAAAATGCTCTTGCATCCATAAGACAGGCAAAGGCAATAAATGCAGTAAAATTGTTACAGCAGGAATCCATAAAAAGAGGTATGGGGCAAACTACAATGGAAGAAATTGATGAAGAAATAAGAAAAATAAGAAAAGAATCAAAAAAATGAAAATAGTGTTAGATACAAATATTATTGTGTCATCTTTTTTGAATCCGCAGGGACTTCCGGGTGAAATAGTATCATTGGTGTTAACTAAAAAATTGACAGTTTGTTATGATAATAAAATATTCTTTGAATATACGGAAGTTTTAACAAGATCAAGATTTAATTTCAATGGTGAATTGGTAAATGATTTTTTGGAATTTGTTAAAAATAATGGTGAGTATATAGTAGCAGAATCTCAAAAAATAAAGTTTATTGATGAAGATGATAAAATATTTTACGATGTATATAAAAGCAGTGACGCTGAATATATTATTACCGGCAATACAAGACATTTTCCTCAAGAAAAGAATATAATAACACCAAAAGAATTTATAGAAATATTGCAAGCCGAATTGAAAGATTGAACTGAGATTTTATTGAAAAAATTGTAAAAACATCAAATCGTCCGTCGTCGAAATTCGCTGCATATTATTGCAGCGGCAAGGGCAACGTTCAGCGATTCAGCAAGTTTATTGCTGTTGAAAGGAGGAATATACAGTCGTCGAGTAACAAACTTGCCTGTTCCGGGCGAGATGCCTTTGCCTTCGTTTCCAAGCAAAATTATTCCATTGTGCGTCAAATCAGCGCCATAGACCGGTTCGCCGTTCAGAAACGCACCGTAAACGGGAATTTGTTCGTTCAGCGAGCCGAGCAAATCGGGCAAATGGCTGTAAGTAACACTCACTCTGGCAAGTGAGCCCATTGTTGCCTGCACTGTTTTTGGCGAATATGCATCCGCAGTAAAAGGCGAACACAGTATTTGCCCGACGCCAAACCAGTCTGCCAGCCGTATTATTGTACCCAAATTTCCCGGATCCTGAATATCATCCAAAGCAATAATTAGTTCATTATGCTGATGTTCGGGATTTTTGCCGGCGGGAATTTCCAGCACGGCAAGCACCGGCGACGCTGTTTTCAGATTGCTGATTTGCTGCATTTCGGAGTCCGAAATTTCAACTGCGCCCACATCCCGAAACGAAATGCCGGCGTTTTCTGTTTGATATATTGCCTTGATTTTAAAGCCCGAACGGATAAATTCGCTTAGCGATTTTTCGCCTTCAACAACAAAGCAACCTTCCCTGTCGCGATATTTTTTTATGGCAAGAGAATTGATATATTTTCTTGTCTGTCTGTTCATTACCGCAATTGCCGAGCTACAGTTTCCAATCGATTTCGTCCATTCCCCGACTGCGCAAAATGCTGTTTGTCTGCGAAAAATGTTTGCAGCCAAAAAACATGTTTGCCGACATTGGCGAAGGATGCGCCGATTCGAGAACAAAGTGTTTACTCGTGTCAATCAGCGCTTTCTTTTGACGGGCAAAACTTCCCCAAAGCAAAAAAACGACGCCGCTTTTATGTTCCGAAATTTTTTGGATTACCGCATCGGTAAAGAACGTCCAACCCGCTTTTGCGTGGGACGCCGGCTCCGACCTGCGCACAGTCAGAATTGCATTGAGCAGAAAGACACCTTGTTCCGCCCATCGTTCGAGGTTGCCGTGCGCGGGCGGTTCGATGTCCAAATCGTTTTTGATTTCCTTAAAAATATTAATCAGCGACGGCGGCGTGCGTATGCCTGCGGGGACGGAGAACGAAAGTCCATGCGCCTGTCCCACATTGTGATACGGATCCTGTCCCAGAATTACAACTTTCACTTTGTCGAACGGAGTTTTGTCGAATGCGTTGAATATCAGTTTGCCCGGAGGATAAACCTGTTTGCCTTCCGCCACTTCTTTTTTTATAAAGGCAACGAGCGAGGCAAAATATTCCTTTTCAAATTCGTCGGAAAGCACAGTTTTCCAGCCCGTTTCGATTTTTACATCCATAACTTTCCGATTTACAGAAAATATACCAACGACAGGCTGAACTTGCTGTTTTTCAGTTTCAGAAGGTCAGATTTGCTGACATTCTTCAATCCCAGCGAATAGCGCGCTTCGACCTGCAATTTCCACACTTCGACGCCTGCGCCAATACCGATACCCCAATCGACGGGAGTTATCATGTTTTTTTCTTTGATATTCACCGCATATCCGAAATATGGACCGGCAAGTATCACCGGTTTAATCAGCGGCAGCGGCAAGGGTTGCCAGCGAATATTGACGGGAATGTTGATATAGTCCGACAATTTTTCGCCGCTGTTGATTGTGTACAGTATTTCAGGCTGAATGCCAAGCCCTAACAGTGGAATTTTGAGTTGAGGTGCAATACCGAACTGAAATCCGTTGCAGGATTTTTTCAGCGTATCGACCTTTGTCGAAAGAGTGCTGAAATTTGCGCCGGCTTTGATGCCGAAACGAAACTGTGCCTGTGCATATCCAATCGTCAGGCTGAACAAAATAAAACTGAATAATAATTTTTTCATCTTAAAATATTTATATAATTAAAAATTAATGTATTAACATATTGGTGTCAGGAAAAATGTTTTTTTAACAAATTTTTCATTTCGATATTCAATTCGGCATTTCCGGTAGCGATTAAACTGTTGCCAAACAAATAGTTGTCGCCGCCGTCGAAATCGGTAACCACCGCGCCTGCTCTGGTGGCAATAAATGCTCCTGCCGCCACATCCCATGGGTTAAGATCGGTTTGAAAAAACGCTTCCGCCCGTCCGCAGGCAATATAGACCAAATCAGCCGCCGCCGAGCCTACTCGTCTGACTCCGTGCGAGTTGAACGTGAGATATTTTATTATATCTAAATAATTATCGATTTTTTGATTCACCTTGTGCGGAAAACCGCTGATAACAAGAGAATTGCTGATAGAATCAATGCCGGACGCCTTTATTTCGCTGCCGTTCAGATACGCTTTGCTGTCCTTCCATGCATAGAAACATTCCTTACTGTCAGCGATATAAACCACTCCAAGCACAAGTTTTCCATTCTCGGTCAGCCCGATGCTGACGGCGTAAGGATTGAATCCGTGAATATAGTTTGTTGTGCCGTCCAGCGGGTCGATTATCCAAGTATATTTGTTGTTATCCGACTGTGTTACAGTTTTTTCTTCGGTAATAAAGCCGGCGTCGTCAATCAGTGGCGTCAGACCTTTTACGATGATTTTTTCAGCATTTTTATCGACATACGACACAAAATCGTTAACTCCCTTGTTTTCAACCCTATCTATCGAAAAGGTACTGCGTTCGTCGAGCATAAACTGCCCTGCCTCGCGTGCAATCATACATACTTTATCACAAATTTCCCTGTATTTTTCGTATTCCATTTATTATGAATTAACTATTATTAAAAAAGCGATTTAATTTTATTTTCCAGATTTTGTCCAAACAAATCTTTTCCCGCTATTTCGCCATCGCGGTCAATCAGGTAATTTGCAGGCAGTTTACTCAGATTATACAGCAACGCGGCGCTGGATTCGGCGCCTCTGAAATCGCAAACATTTATCCATGGCAATTTCTGATTATTGATTGTATAGAGCCAGAGTTCTCTGTTTTCGTCAAGCGAAACATTGTATATTTCAAAGCCTTGCGCATGATATTTTTCATACAGAGGCAACATTTCGATATTGTTGGTTGCCGATGCTCTGTCGCTCGACACCCAGAAATTCAGCAGAATAATTTTTCCCTTCAAACTCGACAGCGCGATTTTTGTTCCCGTAGCATCGGGCATCGAAATATCGGGAAATGAGGCGTTTTCGGCATTCTCAACCATGTTTTTAATTGTGTTTGCCTGTATCAGATTTTTGTAATCGTCGCGCAGGCGGTAAACGTATGGCGAATGTGGATATTTCTGTTCAAGCGAGTCGGCAATCATTTTAAAATAGAGTGCGTCCGATTCCTTCCCAAAGACAGGCATTTCGCCGCGTATAGTCTGATACAAAGCATAATAGGCGGCATACGACTTGTTGTTTTTTACAATAAAACGCACCAGATTACGTTTATATTTTGTATAAATACCCGACATTTCTTTGTTTGTTTTTTCAACCGCAAGTTCGTATTCGGGAGTGTTTTCCTGTTTGCCAAGCAAGGCAATAAGCGAATCAATTGATATTGAGATTGCCAGAGTATAGTCGTTCAATTCTTTCAGCAGTTGCGAGCCTTCCGATCCGCTGATTTTATAGTTGCGCGTATTTTTTGCGTCGATTTCTATCCGCGCCTTGTCGTCCGGCTCTAAGAGTAAGGATACCAGAGGTTTATTGGCAAGCGAGAGCAACATCGAAACCGGATAAATATTTTTTCCAAACCGGTATTTGAAGTTAAATTCGCCGGACGGTTTCAGGCGAACTGTATCCACAATTTTTTTTGGCGATGTGTTTAACGACAATTCGAGCAAATGGTTGTCGGCATTTTCGATTTTTCCGCGTACAGTGGCGGTTTTTTCGCACGAAACAAAGAAAATCAGAACAGACAAACTCAACAGAGCATACCGTATATTAAAGACCATAAGCAATTTATCAAATATTTTCAAAATAAAACAAGTTTTAAAATTGCTGCAAATTTACATGAAAATCTACAAACTGCAAAAAAATTTCAAAAAAAGTTTGAGACGGTATCGATAAAATCATATAAAAAGCCGTAGTTTGCGGATGAAACTGTCGGTCGTTTTTTGCCGCAAGGAGGCTGTGCCAAAAAACAATGAGACAGCCTCTACAAATTTGCGGTGTTTTACCTTAAAAATTCATCATAATTTTCTTTGTGAATGACCTCAAAACGGCTGTTTTCGTAGTTTCCAAGGAATGTTTTTGGGATTTTTGCATTTGCTTTCGGATTCCATTTAAACTCAAACGCAGTTATTTGTCCGTCTTGTTCTTCAATAAAGTCGATTTCCTGTTGCTGTTGAGTTCGCCAAAACCAGTAATTTGCATATAATTGATTGTAATTAAGTTTTTTAATTCTTTCCGAAATCATATAATTTTCCCACAATGCGCCTGTGTCATCGCGCAATTCCACAGGGTTGAAATTTGAAATCAGCGTGTTGCGGATACCATTGTCCCAAAAGTATATTTTTCGACTGTTTTTTAGTTCGTTACGCAAATTGCGGCTGAATGAGCCAAGCCGAAAAACTACATACGACTGTTCCAAAAGCACAATATACTGCTCAACGGTTTTGCTGTCAAGCCCGCATATTTGTCCCAATTCGCTGTATGACACTAAATTGCCAATCTGAAAAGCCAATGCCTGCAACAGTTTCACAATTTTGTCGGGTTTCCGTATGCGTTCCCATTTCAAAATATCTTTATACAGATAACTGTTGGTTAATTCTTTAAGCGTTTCTTTTTCTTTGCCGAAATCCGTAACTACTTCGGGATACATTCCATAAACAAGGCGGTGCGCAAGCAAACGCTTTTCGTCCAACAGTCCGTGGTATTGCTCCATTTCGACAAACGAAAGCGGAAAAAGCAAAATTTCGCGTTTTCGTCCTGTGAGCGGCTCGTTGATTTCATTTGCCAAATCCAATGACGAACTTCCCGTTACAATAAGTTGAATATCGGGTATTTGGTCTGTAATCAGTTTGAGTTTTATTCCAATATTTTTGACATATTGCGCCTCATCCAGAATAACAGTTTGGTTTTGCCCTATAATGTTTTTCCATTTCAGCGTATTCACGGTTTCGAGAATGGTTTGAATTTCACTGTCGTCACAGTTGAGCCAGAGCACATTTTGCCTGTCTGCAAACAATTGTTTTAGCAATGTGGTTTTACCAACTTGCCTTGCACCCAATATCACTGCCGCTTTTTTTCGGCTGAAAATGTTGGCAATATCATTTTCTACAATTCGTTTTATCATATAATTTTATCATTAAAAATTTTTGCAAAAGTACGGTTTTTTGGAATATAATCCAAATTTATTATAAGAATTTTGGAATACAATCCTGATTTATTATAAGAATTTCGGAATACAATCCTGATTTATTATAAGAATTTCGGAATACGATACTGACAATAATGGGGGGCTGTGTAAAAAGTACGGTAGAGTAGAGCGGGAAGACTACTGTTAGTCTTCCCCCCTCATCAAACCGTACGTGCAGTTTTCCCGCATACGGCTTTCGTGATTGATTTACGGAAATTTCTATACGTTTGATATGCAACTTTTTATTTACATATATTTGTATATTCGGAAAAAACATAATAATTTTGCACCCGATTTAATACAGAACGGTTCATAAAATAGAAAACATATATATCTGATACAAAACAAATAACTGAAACATCTGTATTTCTTGTTTGAGGAATATTTGGAACAGCAAGTGGCTGATAAACAACGGGTATTTGGGAAATAAAAACATAAAGAATTATGAGTAAATTGATAAAAATAGACGAGGAATATAAAGAATGGATTTATCAACTTAGTGAAAGATTCAGAATCAACCAGTTAAAAGCCTCGATGAGGGTAAATGCCGAAATGCTTCGCTTTTATTGGTCGCTCGGTAGAGATATCGAAGAATTGAACGCGGAAAGCAAATGGGGCGACAAAATTCTCCAAAATATCAGTCTGGATTTACAGGATTGTTTGCCCGGAGTAAAAGGTTTTTCATTTACAAATATGAATTACATAAAAAGATTTTA
>JAITIA010000248.1 GCA_031279695.1 Prevotellaceae bacterium
GACGGCAGACTGTTTATCAAATTTATTGCGCTGATTATTTATATGCAAATAACTAAAGTGATGAGAGATAACAAGTTATTTGAAAAATATTCCATCTCCGAACTTGTAAGAGAACTTGCGAAATTAAAAATTACTTATGTAAATAATCTTGATCCCATTATAAGTGAAATCTCAAAAAAACAATCGCAAATCTTCAAGGCTTTTGATATACAATTTCCATAGTTATTAACTCTTTACTCCAATTTAGGCAAACAAATCATGCCAATCTTGAAAATCTTAATAAAATCAAGGTTCAGACAGCCGCCGCAAACATTCCCCTCTTTTGGAGGGGCAGGGGTGGTTCACAACAATCATTAAAATCACTCTAAAATCACAGTTCAGACAATTCCGCCGCAGGCACTAATCACTGATCACTAATCACTAATCACTATATCAAAGCATAAACTTCAAATAAGTAATCGGGATATTCCGGGCGGCAAACATTGCTTCGTAGAAAGTTTTTATTTGCAGCAGTTCGTTGTCGGGACACTGAGTGTAAACGTCGGTAAATGCATCTATCAAAGTATGACCGCCATTACGAACGACGTCCAGAGTATAATCGTGCAGCATTCGGCTGTCGGTTTTGAGATGAATGACGCCGTTTTTTTTCAGAAACTTGCCGTACCGTTCAAGAAAAATCGGAGACGTCAGTCGTTTACGCGGCTTTTTTATTTGCGGGTCGGGAAAAGTAATCCAAATTTCGTCCACCTCGTTTTCGGCAAAAAATTCTTCGATAAACTCAATCCGTATTCTCAGAAAGGCGGCGTTGGGAATATTTTCGTTATCGACGGTTTTTGCTCCGCGCCAGAGCCTTGCGCCCTTAATGTCGATACCGAGAAAATTTTTCTGCGGATATTTTTTCGACAGAGCCACAGTATATTCGCCCTTGCCGCAGCCAAGTTCCAGCGTCAGCGGTTGCGGCTGCTCGAATTTTGTGTGCCAGCAACCGCGATATTCGTCCGCTTCGCTGTTCGCTTTCGGCTGAAAAACATGTCCGAAAGTCTCATTTTCTGCAAATTTCCTTAATTTATCCTTGCCCATGCGCCACATTCAATCCGTAAACTTTTTCACGTATATATTCGATACTTTGTTTGGTACCCAGCTCAGCGAGACGCCGGTAAGAGACTGGCTCGCCTGCCTTTATTGTGAAATTGGCGTTTTTTTTCCTGAAAAATTCGTCCGACAAGTACAGCATTTCCAGATTTGCTTTTATTCCGACGAGTTTGCGCAGATTTGCCAGATTGTAGAAAAAATTTGAGTTGCGCCCGTCAAAATACAGAGGGACAATGTCTCGTTCGTATTTCACGGCTTTGGTTACAAAACTTTTTTTCCATTCGAGGTCGGTAATTTTTCCCTTGATTTTGCGCGAACACAAGCCGGCGGGGAAGTAGAGCACCTGTTTGTTGGAGGCATAAAGTTCATCGATTAGCTGAACATAATCAGCGCTTTGCCGTCCGTGTTTGTTGACCGGCACAAACAGTTCGCGCAACGGGGTCAGATACATGAGAATATCGTTCACAACGAACTGAATTTTACCATAATATTCGCCAATAAAATCCATCAGCACAATTCCGTCGAGCGCACCCAGCGGATGATTCGACACAAAAATATAGCGACCGTCGGCAGGCGGAAGATTTTCCCGCCCCTCGATGCTGTAACCGATATTCAGATGTTCCAGCACTTTTCGGTTGAACGCCAGTCCGCAAAATTCATTGCCATAGAGGGTTAATATTTCATTTACATCATCCTGACGAATTATTCGTTTCAGATAGTTCATCACAAATCTCGGCAGCATCCGGTAGAGTTTCGGGCTTTTGTCGGACACCGTTTTGTCGAGATCGATTGTCAGCATATTATTGTTATCCATATCTTTTTATTACAGGTTTCGGAACGGCACAGTCGTTTAACTGTCGTCATAATCATAAAGTTACACGTTTATACACATCATCTAATAAGGCACAAAAGTAAAATAAAAAAAGTAAAACTCAAAAACCGGATTTCGACGGGTAAAAAAAAGTAGTGGAATGTTGAGGAATTTGTTTAAAGTTTGAAGCAAATAATATTGAGTTTTCCGAAGAGATGCATTCCACTACTAATCTTTTAATCACACATCAATTAATTTCTTACATATCTATAACTATATAATAACCGATTTCATCAAGACACACGCACACGGCGTGCAAAACGAAATCTCACATCTTGTTTCGGGGTGCAAAAGTAGATGGTTTTTTTTAATCTGCAAAATTTTTTTCAAAAATAATTTCAATTTTGTAAAAATATTTCTTAAAAACACATATATTCAGGCGTTTGAAAAAGCAAAAAAAATTCAAAATTTTTTTCTTCATGCCCTGTTTTTGTCGATTTATTTTCTCTGTCGGAGCATAAATTTTGGTTTTTTACCCGAAATTCGAACATCATTTTGCGGGATTGTCGGGCAGGCTGAGTGGCGTCGTCGAAATGATCGGCAATTCAAATTCAGACGGCAACCGGTGCAAATTTTCTAAATTTGTTACAAAAACCGCTTCAATCCGTTGCCGGATTGCTGAAATCGATAACAAATCCGGTTACATCAGTTTATGAATATCAGTCGTTAAGAAAAAATATTTTGACATTGTGGCGATAAACAAAAAATAAGCATTACCTTTGCGGCGAAATTGATCTAAAAAATGATTAGTAGAAGATTACTGAGAATAAAGGTGATAAAGGTTCTTTACGGACATATATCGGGGGAAAGTACAGAGTCGGCAGCCAGAAAAGAATTGGCGCTGAGTATCGATAAAACGTATGAGCAGTATAAATATCTGTTCTGCTTTCTGCCTATGTTGCAGGAATATGCACAAAATAAAATCGACAAGGGAATGCAAAAACATTTGCCTTCCGACGACGAAAAAAATCCCAATACCAAATTCATAAACAGCAAATTGATTGGACAGATTGCCCAAAACGAAACGCTGTTACAGTTCATGTCCAAAAACTCGCGACTTATTGCAGAGGCAAAAGACGTTGTTTCCAAAATGTATGCAAATATGCTGGAAAAAGATTATTTTCTGGAATATATGAACAGCGGGGAAAATTCGTTCGACGAAGATCGAAGTCTTGTTTCCAGCATCCTTTATGAAGAATTTGAGGACTTTGACGACCTCCATACCATGCTCGAAGAACAGAATATCTACTGGACCGACGAACCGGAATTTGTTGTCAGCATAATTCTGAAAACAGTGAAAAGCATCCGCGAAAATTGCCCGTTTGAACTGCTGCCGCTCTACCGAAACAGCGACGACAGTGAATTTGCCCTCCGCCTGCTCAACCATTCGATGGCAAATTACAGCCGCTACCGTGAACTTATCGACAGTCATACACCGCGTTGGGACGTGGAACGCATAGCCTTTGTCGATGCACTGATTCTCGTTACCTCCATGTCGGAAATGATGGAATTTCCATTGATACCCATCAAAGTTACGCTCGACGAATATATCGATATCGCCCATTTCTACAGCACGCCCAGCAGCAATGTTTTTGTGAACGGCGTTCTCGATAAAATGCTCAAATATCTGGAAACAAACAATCTGCTCAATAAACAGGGCAAAGGATTACAATAAAACAACAGCCATGACAGCCAACGAAATCTTTAAACAGATACTGCAAAAACGCAGTTTTCTTTGCGTCGGACTCGATACCGACATCAATAAACTGCCTGAATGCCTGCGCACTGACGCCGATCCGGTGTTTGCCTTCAACAAAGCCATTATCGACGCAACGGCAGCCTTTGCGGTTGCCTTCAAACCCAATCTCGCCTTCTACGAAGCAAACGGCGAAGCCGGCTGGCTGTCGCTGGCTAAAACGGTGGAATATCTCCGCAAAAACTTTCCGGAAATATTTCTTATTGCCGACGCCAAACGCGGCGATATTGGCAATACTTCGGAAAAATATGCCGAAACATTCTTTAAAACAATGGATTTCGACGCCATTACCCTCTCGCCATACATGGGACGCGACACGGTAGCGCCGTTTCTGACCTACCGCGACAAATGGTGTATCCTGTTGGCACTGACCTCTAACCCTTCGGCAGCAGATTTTCAGTATATCGAAGACCAAAACGGCGTTTGCCTCTACCAAAAAGTGCTGTCGATATCGCAAAACTGGGGCGAAAATATAATGTATGTTGCAGGCGCAACCAAAGCCGAACAGCTCGAAAAAGTCCGTGCGGCAGCGCCCAACCATTTTCTGCTCGTGCCCGGAATTGGCGCTCAGGGCGGTAGCCTCCAAGACGTTGCCCGCTACGGCATGAACAGCCGGTGCGGACTGCTGGTGAGCGCCTCGCGGTCGATACTCTACGCCGACAGCAGCAAAAACTTTGCGCAAACAGCCTCGCAGGAAGCAAAAAAACTGCAAAACGAAATGGACGAACTGCTGAAAACCTGCTTGCGATGAAATTTTTTTTGGCTTGATATTCAGCAGAAAAGAAAAAAAATTGACAGGCAATTTTGTAGATATAAAAAAAACATCTACTTTTGCGCCCCGAAAAAGAAACGTAAAAAAAAGATATTAGATATGAAAAAAGGTAGTCATCCTGAAAATTATCGCATAGTAGCGTTCAAAGACATGTCGAACGAAAACATGTTCCTGACCCGTTCAACCGTGGCAACGAAAGAAACAATTACTGTCGAAGGCGTTGAATATCCGTTATATAAACTGGAAATATCCAACACCTCGCATCCTTTCTACACCGGAAAGATGAAACTTGTGGACACAGCCGGACGTGTGGACAAGTTTATGAACCGCTATAAAAAACATCTGGAAGCGAAAAAAGCATAAGGGATATTTGGAAACAAATACCCGTAAATGTTTATATTTCAATTCTTTTATAAAATTTTGATCTGCTACGATGCACCTCGAAAAGTTTCGGGGTGCATATTTTTGTTCAGTCGAACGGGTTGCTGTCTGAACTGTGATTTTGGTGATTGTGCGGCGCAATCACTAAACACTAATCACTAATTTTTCACCCTGTCGGGATTATTTTTGATAAAATTTTCCCATTTATTGCTTGACGGTTTGTCGGGGCGGGCAATCCGTGTACGGTAATAATGGCAAACTGCTGCGCCAAGAGCGTCGGTAGCGTCCATATATTCAGGCATATCCTTTATTTTCAATTCCATTTGCAGAATATTGGCAACCTGTTCTTTTGTTGCCGCGCCCGAGCCGGCAACCGCAATCTTTATTTCGCGCGGAGCATATTCAAACACCGGCAGCCCGTTCGACAGCGCCGCCGCTATTGACACGCCCTGCGCCCGACCAAGTTTCAGCATCGACTGGACATTTTTTCCGAAAAATGGCGCTTCGATTGACAGCTCTTCCGGCGAATACTCCTTGATTATCGAATCGATACGCTCGAATATTTTGCCAAGTTTTTCGTAATGACTGCCATATTTTTTCAATTCAATGACGCCCATTATCAGCAGTTCGAGCCCTGCTCCCTTCGAGCGTACAATTGCGTAGCCCAAAATGTTTGTTCCCGGGTCGATACCCAGAACTGTTCTTTCCTTATTCATATCATCTAAAAAAATTAAAAAGCGCACCGGTTTAAAAAGCCGATGCGCTGTGATGGTCATGACTGTAAGCCGGATTCTGTGATCCATTATCATTTATCTGATGCGACCTACCCCTCGGCACGGGCGAGCAACCCTTGACGCCGATATACGCGGTCTTGCAGGCTGCGGGGTGTACCGACCGTCTGTGTTGCCACAAAACGCGGTGAGCTCTTACCTCGCCTTTTCACCCTTGCCACTCCTCGCGGAATGGCGGTTGTTTTCTGTTACATTTCCATACCCTTACGGGACATCTGTTTTTCAACAGCGCAGCGCTCTGTCCTGTCCGGACTTTCCTCTCCGCCGCGCAAGGCAACGGAGCGATAATGCGTCTTACCATCGCCGCAAAGGTAAGTCAAATTTATTGAATTGGAAAAATTCTGTATTCGCTCACTCCTATATTTTCCTTATTCAGCAGTTTACGCGCGTTGCCGGTAAACAGTTCGAGCGCCTTTTTGTACCTTGCATCCAGCAATTGGTCGTCGTTTTCGAAGTTTGCCACCGGCAAAAGATAATGTCTTGTCCGTCCGTTTTCCTTCGGCTTGTAAACCCAAACGAGGCTGTATTCGGCGCGAACAATGCGGATACCAACCGTGTCGCAAACAATTGCCACTTTGAGTATTGCGCCGCCGTCGGTATTGACAAAGGGCTGATTTGAAACGAAATTGCCGAGCGAATATGCCACTAATCTGTTGCAGCGACCATTGTCGAGATAGCGTTTTTCCATCGACTGCACCACGTGCGGATGTGCGCCGATGACCAGATTTACGCCCTGCTCAAAAAGCATTTCGGTAAGCCGTTTCTGGACGGCGTTGGGATAGCGCTTTTCCTCGTCGCCCCAGTGCATGAAGGCAATAATCAAGTCAGGTTCAGCAAGTTTTGCCTGCGCAATGTCGGCAACAATCCGGGCGCTGTCGATCAGATTAACAATAAAAGGTTTCTGAAAAGGGATACCGTTTGTGCCGTAGGTATAGTTGAGCAGGGCAATTTTTATGTCCTTGACCGAGAGCATCAGCGGATATCTCTGTTCGCGTTCTTCTGCGCTGTTAAACAGTCCGGTATGCCGGATATCGAGCGAGTCGAGCACCGCAATCGTTCGTTTTGCGCCCTTAACGCCTCTGTCGAGCGAATGATTGTTGGCAGTGAGCAGCACATCGAAGCCTAATTCTTTGAGAGCAAGCGCAAACTCGTCGGGAGCGCTGAACATTGGATACCCCGAATAGGGTTTGCCACCCAGAGTTGTTTCCAGATTTCCCATTGCCAAATCAGCCGAAGCAATTTCGTCCCTGACCAAACGGAAACAGGGTTCGTAATTAAACGAGCCGTCGGGGGCGGTTACGGCGTCAATTTGGGTCTTGTGTTGCATGATATCTCCGACAAAAACGAGAAAAATGCTGTCATTTGTGGCAAAAAATGCCGAAATTTCGGTTGAAAAACCGAGTAAAAAAACAGTTAATAAATACGATAATCGACGTTCCATCAATAAATTTTGTTAAAATCAAATTTATAATATTAAAAAATCGCACAAAAGTAGTATAAATTATTTGAAAAAGCACTACTTTTGACGAAAATTTTGTAATGATTATTTTTAAAAATTGTTGATATGAAAAAAACATTGATTGCGTTTTCGGTAACGGTTATGTTATCGATAATCTTGTTCCTGACGATTGGTTTAACAGGATGTGAATGGTTCAATACAAGCGTTTTAGGCAAGCCCGACAAGGCAGAATTGGAAGCCAAAGAGAAAGCCGCCCGCGACGAGGCTGTCCGCGACAGCACTCGCAAAGCCGAACAGGCAAAATACGATGCTCTTCTGGCTAAGGAAAAGGAAGAAGCGGCAAAAAAAGTTCTTCTTCCGTTCAATATTATTGTAGGCGCTTTCGAGGAATCTCAAAATGCCGATAATATGGTGAATTTTTACCAGACGAAGGGCTTCAACCCCCAAACATTCGATTTTGGCGGTTTGCGACACGTCTCGGCAGTGTCGTTTGAAACGATGGCAGAGGCGGAGCGGGCACTCGAAAATCTGCTCGAAACAGATTATTGTGAAGAAGCCTGGATTTTTAAACGTTAAAGTTTGTAGCAAGTCTCCGAGAAGACGAGGGACTTAAATATTTATTTATTATGAAAGTATATCTCCGATAAACATCGTTTTGTCGGAGATATTTTTTGGTTAACGGTGAGTGATTTTCCGAACCGGTTTTACCTGCAACATCTTGTTTTACAACAGGTAAAACCTGTCAGGATATTTCCGACAATGCGCCTTGTCGGAACGCCGTGCACGCAAAATCATGTAAATCACAAAAATCATGTAAAAATCACAGTTCGGACAAATCAGTTTTTTATTGATTTTCAGAGCGTTTTTTTCATTGCCAAAACAAATAGTTTGGCAATAAATAAATTTTATTATTGCCAAACTAATGATTTTTTATACCTTTGTGGCAACGAATAAATGTGTTATGAACAAAAAAATTATTGGTAGAAAACAGGAAATAAGTAAGTTGCAAGGATTGTACAAATCAGGCAAGCCCGAATTTGTTGCTGTTTTCGGCAGAAGACGTGTCGGAAAAACATTTCTCGTGCGTGAATTGCTTGAAAAAAAGTTTGCTTTTGACCTTGCAGGATTGGCAAAAGGCAGCATGAAAGAACAACTGATGAATTTCCATTTTACGCTCAAACGAGCAGCCGACAATAAATTTTCTGTGCCAAAATCGTGGTTGGAAGCATTTGAACAACTTATTTCCGTCTTGCAAAAATCCGGCAAAAAGCGAAAAGTTATTTTTATTGACGAAATCTCTTGGCTCGATACCCATAAATCCGGATTTCTCACTGCGTTAGAGCATTTTTGGAATGCATGGGCTTGCTCGAAACGAGATATTATGCTGATTGTATGCGGCTCAGCAACTTCATGGATAGTCAATAATCTTATTAATAATCACGGCGGACTATACAACCGAATTACTGCCACGATAGAACTTTTTCCTTTCAATTTGCACGAAACAGAACTGTTTTTGAAGTCAAAAAACATACATTGGAATCGCTATCAAATTGCCGAAATCTATATGATTTTGGGCGGAATACCGTTTTATTTAGAAAAATTAAAACAAGGAAAAAGTGTCTCGCAAAATATTGATAATATGTTTTTTTATAAAAATGCATCACTGAAAAAAGAGTTCCAAAACCTGTTTGTTTCTTTGTTTGACCACGCAGAAAATTACGAAAAAATTGTTGAATTTTTAAGTTCAAACCGCAAAGGCTTAACTCGCAAAGAAATTCTTGAAAAAGCAAAAATGAAGAGCGGCAATAAAATCACAACAATTCTTAATAATTTGAAATACAGCGGTTTTATTCGTGCTTATTCTCAACCGACAAAAAAAACGGAAATCATTTACCAACTTCTTGATTCATTTACACTGTTTTATTATTCTTTTCTACACAAAAACAATTTTCGAGATGAAAAATTTTGGACAAATACCATAAATACCTCACAACATAATACTTGGGCGGGCTTGTCGTTTGAAACTATTTGTTTGCTGCACGTTAAAGAGATAAAGAAAAAACTTGAAATTTTGGGCGTTCAATCGTCCGAATACGCTTGGCGCAGCAACAATTCCGAACAAAATGTGCAAATAGATTTACTTTTAGACCGTGCCGATAATATTATCAATCTCTGTGAAATAAAATACTCAAAACTTTCATACACGATTACAAAAGATTATGAAGAAAAATTGCGTGAAAAAATCGAAGTTTTCAAACAGGAAACTTCGTCCCGCAAAACCATACATCTGCTTATGCTCAGCACTTTTGGCGTAAAACAGAACAAATATTCGGGCATTGTACAAAACGAAATACACCTTGATGACCTGTTTGCAGAAACCGATTAATAGTTGCCAAACTTGAAAAAAACATGCAAGTTTGGCAACGAATAAATATGCCTTAGACTTCTTGCAGAAACCGATTATTCGTTGCCAAACTTGAAAAAAATATGATAGTTTGGCAACGAATAAATACGCCTTGATATGTGGAAAAAAAGATTGAGGCGCTATGAAAATCTCCGCTGTGAAACTCCTAACAGGGTTAGGTGAGTGTGCGGTAGGCGTTTTCTATTGATATTAATGCCCTGCGGGCAACAAGATTCGACGAGTTTGATTGCCCGGATTGCCCTACCTCCGAACAATCAGAATATCAAAGTAAAAATCAATACCACCTCAATCTTTTTTTTACCCTTTGATGACTTGTTTGCAGAACCCGATTAATAGTTATTCGTTGCCAAACTTGAAAAAAATATGCGAGTTTGGCAACGAATAAAAACTACTCCGAGTTGAAAATGGTGAAATACAAAACACATCACCCGATGTCTCGCGAGGCGCAGTGCTTGTCAGAGAATTGCGAGTATGATTCCATGTTGTGGCATCAAATGTGCTGATAATTAGGTATTTATTGCTTTTGATACAGCCATGCCGACCCTCGCCGATGTTCGGGCTGTGCCAATCGTTTGCTCAGCCGTTTTTTATGGCAAATATCGGCTGTAAGCCGGAATGTCCGTATTTTTTTGTTCCTCCGCAAACGGTTTTTCGGCGATATGCCGCACTTTCTTCGATGTTGATATTCGCCGTGAATATCAGCGGATTATACAGGCATATCGAGAAGGGTCGCCGCCTGCGAAACAGCCGCAATTTTTCGTTATAATTAAATTGTATTACTTTTGCGCAAATTTTTAGGTATTAATTTATAATGGGGCGTATATTGTCGATAGATTACGGGAAAAAAAGGGTAGGGATTGCGGTGAGCGACCCTCTTAAAATTATAGCAACGGCGCTGGACACTGTGCCCGAAAGCACGGCGCTGAACTGGATAGAAGCATATCTGAGCAGGGAACCCGTTGAACTGTTTGTGATTGGCTTGCCGATGAACCTGAACGGGTCGGACGCCGAACTGATGCCTGACGTCAAGCGCTTTGCCCGCCGGCTCGAGAAATTTAACCTGCCGGTAGCTTGGGTCGATGAACGGTTTACATCGAAAATGGCGATGAGAGCAATGGTCGATGCGGGCGTCAGAAAATCGCAACGCCGAAAAAAAGAAAATACCGATAAGATTAGCGCAGTTATTATACTGCAAACCTATCTGCAAACATGTGAGTTACAAAATATCAACAAATAATTAAAGAATGATTTTACCTATTTATCTCTACGGATCGAGTTGTTTGAGAGAAAAAACTCAAACTGTTGCACCGGATTATCCCGATTTGAAACAACTGATTGCCAACATGTACGATACCATGTACAATGCCGATGGCGTGGGGCTTGCCGCCCCGCAAATCGGACGCTCGATACGCCTCTTTGTGGTCGATGCCGACCCTGTAAAAAATCGCGACAGCAGGGCAACAGGCTTCCGGCAAACTTTTATCAACCCCCAAATTCTGGAACGCTCCGGCGAAATGTGTTCCGCCTCGGAAGGCTGCCTCAGTATTCCCGATATTCACGAAGAGGTTGTGCGTAACGATGTTATTACTGTCAAATATTTCGACGAGAATTTTAACGAACATCTGGATACTTTTGCCGGAATTGTTGCACGTATTGTCCAGCACGAATATGATCATATCGAACAAATTCTCTTCCCCGACCATTTTTCACAACTGAAAAAGAAACTGGTGCGCCGGAAGCTCGACAAAATCAGAACGGGCAAAATTCAGCCGGAATACAGGAGCCGAATAGACTGAGGAATGCGACAAACGGTAACGCTTACAACGGATTGGATGAACGCGGGGGGCAGCCTCTATGACTCCAATTATAATGATATCCCCAAAATATACCCAATGAGCGAACATTATATTGCTCAGTTGAAGGGATTGCTGATGCAGATTTCACCCGATATTGCCGTTGTGGACATTACTCATTCGATTAAGATGTTCGACCAGACGCAAACTGCTTTTGTTCTGCGCAGTACCTACCCTTTTTTTCCGAAAGGGACGATACATCTGGTTGGAGTAAACAGCGAACCGTCGCCCGAAAACCGGATTGTGCTGGTCGAAAAAGACGGGCATTATTTTGTTGGCGCTAACGACGGTATGTTTGGAATGGTGTTCGACCGAATGCCCGACAGCGCCGTCGAACTGCTGCCCGCAACGAGCACGGGTGGTTTTGCCGCTCTCGGGCTGTTTGTCGGCGTCGTCCGCCGGCTGACCGACAGGGTGGCGCTCTCGGAAATCGGGAACAAAATCGCTCTGAATCAGACCCGACTGCTGGAGGCTGGCTATGGCAACAACCTTATCTCGGGCACCGTCGTTCTGGTCGATCACTTTGGTAATCTCATCACTAATATTTCCAAAGACCTTTTCCTGCAAATCGGCAAAAACCGCCCCTTCGCCATAAAGGTGCAGAATGTTTGCATCAAGGAAATCTCTGAACATTATGATGTTAAATGCGAAAGCCTTGCCCTGTTCAACTCGGCAAACATGCTCGAAATAGCCATGCCCCGTATGAATCTCTCGTTTTCGTATTCTATTAATACCGGCGACAATGTGCGTATAGATTTTGCCGACGACCGTCTCTTTTTCTGATTGATTTTCGCTGGATGATCTTTTGGCTGAAAAAAGTTTGAGACGATTAATATTCATTCCTCCGAAAAATTATTTCCTCTTTTTTTCAATTATTTTTTTGTTTTTTTGTCGATACAGAGTACAAAAAACACACTTGAACCGTCCGTCAGCAAAAAAAATAAACAAAAAAAAAACAGATGATTATCAGTCATTTCCATTCGATACGCAAGGGGAAATAAAAAAGTATGTATCGAATTGAAAAATAAGTTGTACCTTTGCGCGCTTTTTGCTGAAAACTGGGGATGCTTTGGTTTTGACAGCAAGGGAATTTGAAATGTAAGCATGTCGAGCGTTGAGTTAGTGGCTCGTTAATCCCAAATCTCAAGCCTTAACTGGCAATAACAACTATGCTCTCGCTGCCTGATTCGCCAAGCGAAACAGCTTAATCCAGCAGCCCAAGGCTGGTTGCAGGACGAGGATCTCGCGAAAGGTTTGTCTTTCGACTTTTCGATTTTGAGGTTTCATATTTTGAAGGAATCGCATTCGCAACACCTTTAAGCGGATGTTAAACTTTTAAAGGTTAAGGATAAAATCGACAGCCTTTTGTCCAACTTTATCCCGACAGAATGAAAAAAGGCTAAACATGTAGAAAGCATTTTGATTACTTGTTTGGACGCGGGTTCGAGTCCCGCCATCTCCACAATGTTTATAAACGCCTAATTTTCAACCAGATAAATATTGACGGTAAGAACTTAGATACGTTTAAATACATTTTGGATACATTTTTAGAAAAAATAACGTTCCTGCGCGTAAGAAATTTAAGTAATATGCGTAGAAAAAAAATTTTGATATATCCCAAGCTCGCGGATAGAAAGGGGGATATGAAAAAAAAGTGGTATATACAAGTATCACAAAGAGATCCGCGTAACGGTGAAATGATGCAGAGGCGATTTGAAACCTTTGAAGGTACAAACATAAACAGTTTGAGCCAGCCTGATGCACGACGTGAATTAGCAAAAAAAATCATCGACAGTTTAAACCGCAAACTCGCAGCAGGTTGGTCAATTTTTGCTGCTACAGACGATTGTGTTTACGACGATCAACTGCAATACTCCGCAACATCACGGTTTTACAAAGAAAAAATCTTATCGAACAACAATTATGCATTCTGGGTTTCGCAATTTATAGCAACAGAACTCAGCGCAAAAGACGCCGCGCCCGACACGATGCGAACATACAAAAGCAGGTACCGTGTTTTTGGAAATTGGCTCAAGGCGCAGAATTTAGACGCCTTCGATTGTTCTGCTCTCGACCGTGAAATCATCCTCAACTTCTTCGCGCACATGCGAAACGATAAACATCTTGTCTGCCACACATACAATTCCTACAAACAACTCCTGTTCTCTCTTTTCAACTACATCCTCAAAAAAGGCGGAATACACGAAAACCCCGTAAAAGACATCCCCGAAAACAAACGACACGTCGACAACGGTGCAGAACGAATTGAAAGGTTCGACCTCGAAAAACTTATTAAATCAATCGACGCACAAGACCCTCAAACCGCGCTTGCTTGCAGATTTCAATACTATTGCGGGCTGCGGCCTGGTTATGAGGTGCGCCTGCTCAAAATCGCCGACCTCGACCTGCGAGAAGGCGTTAGCAAGGTCACGGTCAAACAAGAAAATGCAAAAACAAACAAGTTACGAACAGTAGCCATTCCCGACGTTTTTTGCGAATATCTTGTACGTGTTTGGCATCTTGATGTTTACGACAAAGATTTGTACGTGTTTGGAAAACATGGAATGCCCGGCACAGTTGCAATTGGAAAAAACGCAATGCGCAATAAGTTCAACAAAGTGCGCAACAGTTTAGGCTTGCCAACACATTATAAATTTTATAGCATGAAACATACAGGGGCGGTTACGCTTGCAGAGCAAGGCGAGAGCATTATCAATATCAGAGACCATCTCGGACATACATCTGTCAGCACCACAGAGATTTATCTTAAACGACACGGACTAAACGAGTCGGAAATCATACGCAAAAACT
>JAITIA010000006.1 GCA_031279695.1 Prevotellaceae bacterium
AGCCACCGGTTAATAATGTGCAGTCCCTGCGGGACTTTCCGCCGCAAGCACTGACCGCCGCAGGCAATTTTTCCTTATAAAAAAATTTTTTCATAGCACCTCAAAAAAAGATTTAGCCGATTTTGATTTACGAACAAAGGCGTCGCATATTCACACGACGCCTTTTTGGTTTAATACGCTTTGTTTGTTATAAATCTTAGCATATTAATTGGTTACTACTGTTAGTTTCCCTCATAATATTCTTTGAATTTTTCCGGCATGGTGTAATCCTTTTGCATTAACGACAAAAGTGAATCGCTAACCATTAGATAGAGATTTATTCTCCTGTCACACTCTTTATCGCCGCATATTGTACCTTCGGAGATCCAATAAAACGGACAAAATAGAGAATCACACTCTTTCCAATACTTGTCCCACAATAAAAAAGTAGTATCGTCAATGTTATATAGGCAAAATGGATGTTCATAACCTATAACCGCCTGCGTATTTTGCCCCATCCCTACGGCATAAGAGATTTTCCACTCCAGCTCCTCCTGTGTATTTGCACCGGTTGAATAATAACAAAGCGTGCTGTCCCTGTTTTCAAGTGGAACGCCAAACGTCAATTCGTGAAGCATCCTTTTTCCTGTCGGATTAATTATGTAGTGAGTATCCGTCAATCTTTGCTGTTTAGATTTTAACAGAGGGTCGCAGGATGTGAGAAACAACATTACTGCCAACAGAATGATTATCATCTTATTCATAAGGTTGAATTATTTCGGTTATTCGGTCTCTTCTATTCGGATATTTGGCAATAAGATTATCTCTGAAGCCGGGAATATTATACGTACAAAGTGATTTCTCTATATTAATATGTGAACAACCTGCCGTTGCCAGTTCATAGAACATAGGAATATAATTCCGTGGAAAGACAAGAGTATAATTCCCTCTAACCGGCATCAGAGAAGTTGAAGTCCACGCCACTTGCGTAATAGAGTTCCAACTCAAAAATCTTCTTGCCAGATCCCATTCCCGATAATACGCCCAGCCTTCGGTCAGTGCAATAATTTGCCAGCCGTCGCCACCTCTCTGACCGTAAGAACTACCGGTATTTACAGAATTTGACGCTTCCCGCAATACTATGTTACTCCAATAGTCGGAAGCCCAGTAATATCCCTTTTCGCTTTTCATGCGCTGCAACTGGCTGGCATGTGTCATTTCGTGCCATCCAACGGCGGGGATTCTATTGTAATCGCTCAACGTTTTATTGTAGTTCAATATCAAATCGGGAAATGACCCTCCAAACAGTTTATATCCAAGTATGGTGGCTAACGTTCCCCATAAAGGCGATGCATAAACCAGCGCCAAATCAGTATGATTTTTCAGAAGCGGAGCCGACGATCTTAAATCATTTGTTTGTTTATTGGCTATATCCAGTGTATTCGGAGGCAAACTGATACCATCCCTTTTTGCATAGTCGATATAATCATATATTGCATTGTTTAACACCGCTTTTCCCCAATAATCGCTATTGGTGTAGTATGTAAAGGAATGTCCGGACGGGCTGTGACGACCTGCTCCGTATGAGGCTGTTTTGGTACACACAGCCCCGGCTATAGTTCTATTGAATGCCCACGAATTACTCCCATTTACCCCTTCAAATATAACCTCATAATGAGACGTGTTCCCTACCAGAATATCATCATAGTAATCTTTTTGACTGCTATAATAACCAATGTCATTGGTTCTCATAGTGATGGTGTGAAACCACCGCGATGTACGAACCTTCACGCCTTTCAGTCCAATGTTTCCGGAAGGAGTATTGACTCTTATGTAACCGTCGGGATAATGTTTGCTGTCGCAGTATGTCCAGCAGATACGTCCCCAGAGAATACATCGCTTAAAACAATTTGTGTAAGTTTTTTTGGTTTGAGGGGTGTCGGTATCGTCCGTTCGCAATTCGCCTCCATTATCTGTAAGGACAAAAGAAGTGGCAACAAGCGCTTTTTGCAAATTGTCATCAATAAGGGCTGTCCGAGTGCTTCCATTTGATTTTGTCTGTATCGCTTCTTCCGAATATCCCTCGCTGTTTTCTATGATAAATAGTTCTTCCAGTATTTCGTAAATAACTCCCTGTGGCGGCTGATATGCGGGTTTCACAACAGCATACAGCCATGTATAGGTATTGTTGGCAAGATCGGGATCATTATAATAATCTCCGGTCTGTACAATCTCATAATCAAGAGGATAATCAAACAGTTCCAATGTAGAATCCTGTCTTAATGCCTCATATCCAGCGCTATCCTGCGGCAGCAAACGCACATACAAATCAGTAGTATTGATAGATAATGATTCTAAAGATTTAGTGCGAATGCCCGCATTTGTCGGCTTTTTCGGATTACGCCACGATATGTCAATGGCTACGGGCGTTTCATTTACGAAATTTTTCATATCATTATTATTTACTTTCGCACTACTCTTATGGTTTTTCGTATGCACCCGTGTTTTTTGAATGGTTTCTGCTCCCATTGCGTTGCAACTGTTTGCACCGCCGTAATTTTGTTACTTTGAAACATAAAACTATACTTTTAAATGTGCGCCTACTCTTTACAGGATTTTCGGCAAAACTCCGTTTAAAATTTCTGACTGCAAAAGTAGTGCATATCGGCATATTCTGTTCACAAAAAGCGTGGAAATAATAAAAAATGAGCGTGGAAATAATAAACATCCTTATTTGCTGGCTTTTACAACAACAAAAAAGTCTTTTGGCAAGTCCATTTTTTTCATTTCTTCCGGCGTAATTGCCCTGCCAACGAATATCTGAGGCTCGTTTTTTTCGGTTTTTACCTCCTGTGCCTCCGTTCCCAGGAAGTAAACTTTGTGAATAAAATCATAGTTCAAGGCTTTTGATATTCTTATCAAAAGCTCAATATCAAGGCTTTTTCGCCTGAAAATATCGTAAACGCTCGTCCGGTGATAACCAATCATATCGGCGAACTCTATTTTGGAAATGTTGCGTTTTTCCACTTCCTTTTTGATAATGGATCCTATGTGTATGTTTATCAGCGCTTTCATAAAAAAATGTATATCTGTCTGCTTATTTTCCCTTCTCGGCTCTGGTAAACCTTTCACGCAAACAGATGTGTACAAACGAAAAATTTTGCGAAAAATTTGCATGTTTCGGAAAAAGGCTATACATTTGCGCCTTGTTTTAAACTCTTAAAAAAAGGTCTCAAATGATTGAGACAATTGAATATAAGTGTAAAAATATGACAGATAAATGCTCTTACGGACGCAAATTATTTTTAAAAAAATCACAAAATAACAGATGAGCATCAGTAAAACGGATAGGCAACCGGAAAATCAAGAACAAAATCTTTTTTCGATTTTTCACCCTGCTCTTTTGGAAGTCAATCACGAAAAACTTTTTGTGCGTAATGCCGACGGTTTTTCGCTGAAAAATACTTTCGGATTGAAAGCGGAATCACGCTATTTCGCTTCGCCCGTTTCGGTGGATGAAATCGTTGAACTTCTTGATAATTATGAGAGTATGCCAATATCGGCTATGGGCGGCGGCAGTAATATTATTTTCGACGGATTTTTCGACGGGCTCATTATCAATCCGCAAATCAAAAGCATTGAATTGATTGACCAAACCGACCGATATATGCTGGTGAAGGTGGGCGCAGGAATTGTATGGGACGATTTTGTGCGTTTTGCCTGCGAAAACGGTTTGGGAGGCGCGGAAAATCTGTCGGGAATACCCGGACATGTGGGCGCGTCGCCGGTGCAGAATATCGGAGCATACGGGGTGGAAGTCAAAGACTTGATTGTTGCCGTCGATGGTATATATATTGACAGTGGGCAAAGGTTTGAAATGACAAATGCCGATTGCAGATTTAACTATCGCGACAGTATTTTTAAACATGAACTGCGGCAAAAAACCGTTGTTACACATCTCACTTTCCGCCTCACAAAAAGGAATCACAAATATCGGCTCGACTATGGAAATCTGCAAGCCGAACTGGAAGGCAACGAAGTCAATCTCACAAATATACGCCAAGCGGTACTGAACATACGCCGCGCCAAACTACCCGACCCCAATGTTTTGGGCAATGCCGGCTCGTTTTTCAAAAATCCCACCGTTGAACGCGCTACCGCCGACCGGCTGCTGTTGGAATATCCTGATATGCCGACTTTTCCGGTGGGCAACAGGTTCAAACTGTCGGCAGGCTGGCTCATCGAACAGGCAGGAATGAAAGGGCGGCGACAAGGCAATGTCGGAGTATATCAAAAACAGTCGTTGGTGCTTGTAAACTATGGAGGCGCAACGGCTTGCGAACTGCTCAACTTTGCGGAGTCGATACGGGACGCCGTTTTTCAGAAATTTGGCGTCGTCCTCGAAAGCGAAGTCAGTATCCATAAAATATCATGATTATCAGATTTGAACTCCCCAACGGTATTCGCGTCATTCACAAGCAAACAGCGTCGCCGGTTGTGTTTTGCGGGCTGACGGTCGAAGCCGGTACACGCGACGAAGAGGCTAACGAACACGGTATTGCACATTTCCTTGAACATACGCTTTTTAAGGGAACAAAAAAACGTCGCGCATATCATATCAACAACCGGCTCGACAGCGCCGGCGGTGAATTGAATGCTTTTACTACTAAGGAAGAAACTGTGATACAGGCTTGTGTAACTGCCGACGATTTTCCCAAAGCCATTGAACTGATTGCCGATATAACTTTTAATTCGGTGTTTCCCAAAAACGAAATCAACAAGGAAAAACAGGTTGTGTGTGAGGAAATTGATTCGTATGACGATTGCCCTTCGGAACTGATTTTCGACGATTTTGAAGATTTGCTGTTTTCGGGCTCGTCAATAGGACGAAATATTCTGGGAACAAAAAAAAGCGTGAAATCATATACTCCCGAAGATGTCAAACGCTTTGTGCTACGGACATATAACACCGACAGAATGGTGTTTTCGTCAACAGGAAAAATCTCGGAACGGAGGCTGAAATATTATTGCGAAAAATATTTCGGAACGATACTCTCTAACCCGCGACAGTTCAGTCGTATCGAGCCAAACGAATACAAGATTTTTGACACAAAAAAACGGAAGAAAACTCATCAGGCTCACGTTATTCTCGGCAACAGAGGCTACAATCGCTACGACGACCGCCGTACCGCGCTGACGCTGCTGCTGAACTATCTCGGCGGTCCGGCTTCAAACTCGATGCTGAACATGTTACTGCGTGAAAAACACGGACTTGTTTATACTGTCGAAACAAATTGTACGATGTACGACGACACGGGAAATGTAACAATTTACTATGCCTCGTCGGAAACGAACATGGAAAAAACCCACGACCGGATAAGGTCGGAACTGGCAAAGGCGGGAAAAACGCCGCTGTCGAAATATCAATTGGCAAAGGCTAAAAAACAGTTAGTTGGACAATATCTCATTGCGCAGGAAAACAATGAACATTTGATGCAAACCATGGGCAAAAACATTCTGAATTACAATTGTTACGAGGGACACGAAACGGTTGTGCGTCAGATTGAAGCGGTTACGGCAACAGATTTGGCGGATATTGCAAATGAAATATTTATGCCCGACATGATTTCTCGACTTGCTTATATCACCTGAAAATGAATTTCATAAATAAAATATTAATATTATAGATAAAAAAGAAGAATGTATCAGGAAAAAACAATTAAAACCTATCTTGCGGATTTGGCTTCGGACAAGCATATTCCGGGCGGAGGTAGCTGTATTCCGCTGCTTGGAGCGCTAACAAACGCCATTGTGCGTTTCGTTGTAAATCTGTCGATAAACAAAAAAAAATATCAGACGGCAAAAGCCGAACTTGAAGCGTTGCGGCTGCGTGCCGAAAGTTTGCAAAACAATTTTTTGCCGCTGATTGACCGCGATTGCGAAATTTTGGACGAAATTCTGTCGGCATGGAAAAATGCCGACTGCACCGAAACGGAACGAAACGAAACAGTTAAACGAGCCATCGATTTTTCGCTCACAATCTGCAATATGTGCTTCGAAACGCTGGAAATAGGGCTGGAAATTGCCAAACTCGAAAACCGAATGTTGAGCAGCGACGTCGAAATTATTGCCTTGCTTGGCGAGGCGGCGCTCAACGGTTCAATATCGAACATAAAAATCAATATCACAACGCTTAACGATGCCGAATATCGGGAAGAAACAGCGAAAAAATGCCGGTTTTTTATTGACGAGGGGAAAAAAATTAAAAATAAAATAATAGATTTAACAAATTTACAGATTTAAATAATGGAATTATTATCAGGCGAACATGTAGTATCGCACATCGAAAACGAATGTATGAAGTCGATGAAACAAATTGGCGATTTAGGCTTAAAACCACCTCACATTCATGTATTTCAATTTGGAAACGACCCCTCGAGTTCGCAGTATGTCAAACGCATAGCCCGCAACTGCCAAAGATTCGGGATAAAATTCGATCACATGCACTATATTAAGGACAAGGACGAGTTTTGCCGCACACTGATGGCGTCGTGCAACAACAGCGAAATATCGGCAGTGATGGTGCAGCAACCCCTGCCAAAGGATTTGATGTTTTGTGTCGATTATATCCCGTTTGTGAAAGACGTCGAAGGAGTTACAACCGTTTCGATGGGGCGGCTGTTCAAAGGCGAACCCGCGCTGGCGCCCTGTACGGCTGAAGCTGTGATGGAAATATTGGATTTTTACGATATTTCACTCGAAGGCAAAAAAGTGGCGATAGTGGGACGCAGCAATATCGTGGGCAAACCGCTCACAATGATGCTGCTGGATAGAAACGCCACAGTCAAAGTCTGCCATTCAAAAACAAAGTACCTGTCGGCAGAACTGAAGATTTTTGAAATTATTATTGTGGCAATAGGCAAGGCAAATTTTATCTCCACCGACTCGGTAAATCCACATTCGATAGTGATAGACGTCGGCACAAACTACACTGAATCAAACCGTTTGGTTGGTGACGTAAATTTCGATAAAGTCCGCCACAGAGTGTCGAGAATAACGCCTGTTCCGGGCGGCGTCGGTCTGGTTACCAATATCATGCTGATAAAAAATATTATCAACGCATACAAATTCCAGCATCCGGAACTGGACGATGAAGACGAGGAGTAAGTGATTAGTGATTAGCGATTAGCGCCTGCGGCGGACAGAATAATGCCAAACATTAACACAAATCAAAAGACTTTGTGTATCTTCGTGTAACAAAAAGATTATTACACGAAGATACACAAAGTTCTTTTCGTAATTCGTAATTGTTTATGCCCTTCGGCAGTTAATAATTTTAATCATATCAAAATCACAATTCCAACAAACCGGCAAACGAGATGCCCGTCTCGTCGTCGGGAGATGCCCGTCTCCTTACAGCGAGATGCCCGTCTCCTTACAGCGAGATACCCGTCTCCTCACAGCGAGATGCCCGTCTCCTTACAGCGAGATGCCTGTCTCCTCACAGCGAGATGCCCGTCTCTTATGTAACTCCTTTTCAGGCGGAGGATTTTAGTTTGGCTAAAGTATGTTCTAACTGTTTTATTTTACGTTCATTATATTGATTTTGAGAATGAGCTAAAGCCAGAGGATTAAAACGGATTTATTGGCTAAGGGAAATGAAATAAATAGTGTCCGTCCGAAAACTCGGATACTCGCAACCACCGTCCCGTTAGGGACGGAATGTTGGTAGAAAACTGTGGTACCCCGTTGTTCGGACGAGGCTGTGCCTCGTCCGGTTTATCTTGGTAGGCTGCGCCTGCCAACAACAATGCAAATGCAGGCACAGCCTGCGTAGATAGAGTGGACAAGGTAGAACCTTGTCCCAACAGCCATGGCAAGGTCGCTGCCGCAGGCTAGCCTGCGGTTAATAAACTGCCGTCCCTGCGGGACTTTGTCGAGGCAAACAATCCTGCCAATCTTGAAAATCTCAATAAAATCAAGGTTCGGACAACCGCCGCAAACATTCCCCTCTTTTGGAGGGGCAGGGGTGTTTCACAAAAATCACAAAAATCACTCTAAATCACTCTAAATCACAGTTCAGACAATCACAAAAATCACAGTTCAGACATCCGCCGCCGCAGGCATTAATCACTAATCATTAATCGCTAATCACTAATCATCGCCTTCTCACTAATGTAATGTATCCTTTTTTGGATGTGGTTTTGAGATTGTCGTCTTCGTAGTAGATAAGGAAGAAGTAGGTATCCGGCGGGGCGGGGCTACCGTCCATGCGGCTACCGTCCCAACCGTTGTCGCCTTCAAAGATTTTCAGCCCCAGACGGTCGAAAATAGCTAATCGACGACCATGCATGAATACGTCGTTTTTGCCGTCGCCGTTGGGGGTAAATACCTGAGGGATAAAAATATCGCTCTCGAGCATATAAGTTCGCGCGGCAAAACAGCCGTTTACGTCGGTGATGTGTACGGTGAAGATGCTGGCGTCGATTTTGCCGTTGCGGGGCGCCGAGCCGCTTATCAGTCCTTCGGGGCTGAGTGTAAAGCCCATTGGAAGAATATCTTCGGTATAATAAAGGAATGGCGGAACGGCGTTGCTTTCGAGCTGCACCAAGTAGGGACGCTCGCGCTGGAAGGGCGGTATGGTTTCAGGGTTCAGATACATGTAATTGAACACTGTAACAAAGGCTGTTGTGCGCAACAGCGAGGGGCAGCCATACAGATTGACCGTCTCGACAAAGTACGCCGCCGATTCTTCGATTGGTTGTGAGAGAGTTATCCGCAATTCACCGCCGTCGTCCGACTGTGCGCTGCCTGCCGGCGCGCCGTTGGCGTCATATACATTATATATATAGCCGCTGTCGGTGGCAGGAATCACTATCACCGGATATTGACCCGGACAAATATCGGGCGCTGTTGCCGCCACCGTATCGGGATCGGGGATGATGATTATCTTTGCGTTCACCGTATCGCTTTCGCAGCCAAGCACATCATGTTTTTGAGTGATTATGTATATCAGCGTATCGGGCGTTGTGGTGGGCGGAACGGGAGCAATGGCGCTTGGAATACTGTCAAGTTCGTACCACTGAATGTGATAACCATTGGAAGGCGTGGCTTTCAGCGGTTGAGCGCTGGCAAAATGGCAGTAGAGAGTATCGAAAGGCGTCGGAAGCGGCGGAATAACAACTTCGACAGGAACAACAGCGCGCAAGGGTGATACACAGTTATATACATCGGTGATTTCGATATACGCCACATCGTTTTGATGAAGTATCCATGCCGTGTTGATGCTGAGCGGCGAGCCGTCGGCACGAACATCAAAAAGAGTATCGCCGCCGCTGTCGAAGCCGGTATATCGATATTGATTCTGTGTATTATTGATGATTATCTGCGGCGACGTGCGGCGACAAATTGGCGGAGCGTATGCGTTGATAAGCGTGTCGGGCAGCGGAGTTATATCAACCCTAACCTCTGCCGTATCGCTTGGGCAGCCCAGCAACGTGTCGATTTGCGCCACCCAGTACGAAATGCTTCCCACCGTGCCTGTTGGCGGAACGGGCGCAGAAGATAGCGGCGTAGTGCGGTCGGTATCATACCATTGCAAGCGGTTGCCGGCGGTGGAATCCACTTTCAGAGGAGGCACATTTACTGCATTGTGGCAGTGCTGCACGGGCGTAACTATCGGCATTGGCGGCGGGCGCACACTGACCGGAACACGCGACCGTTGCAGCGAAATACATTGATACGGCGATTCTACTTCGATGTAAAAAGTCTCGGAAACGGTCAGCGCAATACTGCTTTCGATAACCAGAGTGTCGGAATAGGCTGTTTCTGTACCAACAACCGTTCCGCTCTGATTATAAATCCGATAAACATATCCATAATCTGTGTCGGGGATAACAATCAGCGGTTTTTGATAGCGGCAAATATCGTTTGAGTATGCCGCCGCCACCGTGTCGGGCAAAGGCATCACAAGTATCTTCGCATTCACCGTATCGCTTTCACATCCAAGCACATCATGTTTTTGAGTGATTATGTATATCAGCGTATCGGGCGTTGCGGTGGGCGGAACGGGAGCATTGGCGCTTGGAATACTGTCAAGTTCGTACCACTGAATGTGATAGCCATTAGAAGGCGTGGCTTTCAGCGGTTGAGCGGCGTCGAAACGGCAGTAGAGCGTATCGAAAGGCACGGGAACGGGCGGAATAACAACTTCGACGGGAACAACAGCACGATAGGGTGATATACAGTTATATACATCGGTGATTTCGATATACGCCACATCGTTTTGATGAAGTATCCATGCGGGATTGTTGATACTGAGCGGCGAGCCGTCGGCACGAACATCAAAAATGGTATCGCCGCCGTTGTCGAAGCCTGTATATCGATATTGATTATATGTATTATTGATGATTATCTGCGGCGATGTGCGGCGGCAAATTGGCGGAGCGTATGCGTTGATAAGCGTGTCGGGCAGCGGAGTTATATCGACCTGAACTTCAGCCGTATCGCTTGGGCAGCCCCGCAGCGTGTCGATTTGCGCCACCCAATACGAAATGCTTCCCACCGTGCCGGTTGGTGGAACGGGCGCAGAGAGGATCGGCGTAGTGCGGTCGGTATCATACCATTGCAGACGGTTGCCGGCGGTGGAATCCACTTTCAGAGGCAGCACATTTGCAGCATTGTGGCAATGCTGTACAGGCGAGACTATTGGCGTCGACGGAATCCACACCCTGATAGGAACGTGAGATCGCTGTGGCGCAACACATTGATGTCGCGTTTCCACTTCGACGAAAAAAGTCTCGGAAGCAGTCAGCGCAACACTGCTGGTAATGATAAGAGTATCGCTGTAAGCAGTTTCCGTGCCAACAACCGCTCCGCTCTGATTATAAATCCGATAAACATATCCATAATATGTATCGGGTATAACAATCAGCGGTTTTTGATAGCGGCAAATATCGTTTGAGTATGCCACCGCCACCGTATCGGGCAGTTGTTCAACAATAAAGACTATCCGCCGCAATGTGCTCTCACAGTTGATATTGTTCGATTGTTTGACGTAATAGACCGAAGTATCGGGAGCGTGGCGTGGCGGCGTTGGGGCGGCAGGGAGCGCCAGAGTGTCGGCGTCGAACCATTGCAGAAAATGTCCGGGCAAGGGAACAGCCGTCAGTGGTGTTTCGGGAGTGTTGATACAGACCACTATACTGTCGTTAATTTTCGGCTCTTCGGGTTGATATACATTTATACTGACATCTTGATGAAGAACATAACAGCCTTTAGGATGAACGGTGATGGTATATACGCCTGAATCGGCGAAAGTTGCCGGACCAAAGATTGTGTCCTTGGCGTGCGAAACAAATCCGTTGGGACCTGTCCACAGGTAAGTATCGCTCACCGGCAAGGAGCTGAGGCTGATAGTGTGTCCTATACAGACGTCGGTAGAGGCGGAAATAATTTTGTCGCGCAGGTCTATCATGGTGATATCCTGCGGAAAAGAGCGTCCGCACTGATTGTCGGTGATATAAACCGTATAAGTTTCGCCCAGACTGCCATAGTTGAATATGCCGGTGGTGTTGGTTTCAACTAATGGAACGGGCAAACGGTTGTCGTAGAGTTGATAAGTATAGTCGCCGCTGCCTTCGATAGCCTTTATTTCGATATATCCTGTTGTGCCACAGATGTATGCCTTTGTTGCGTCAATATCGAGTTTCACTTTTTGTATTTTGAAAGTTATGGTCAGGGAATCGTGCGGACAAAGTTGCGAGCCGTCTAAGGTGCTCATTTCTATCACATAATCGCCCGAAACTTTCAAAAGAAAACTGCCTCCGTGTCCGACTTGGGTACCAACGCCCGTTGGACCGGAAACAATTGTGTAACGGATATATCCCGATGCATCGCCCGAGTTGATATACGACAGCGTTGTCTGTGGCCTGACGGTTGTACCGTTTTCGCAGTCGGGCGACGCCGTATATATCAGCGTATCATACGAATAAACGTGGAACTCTATCGACAGTAGTTGTTCCACGCCACAGTGGTCGATTACCTTAAACTGATATTGACCCGGGACTATGGTATCGTAATTCAGAGTATATGGGTCGGCGCTGAACGGGAAGACCTCTGTTTTGCCCGCAACGGTAATATCTATTGTATCGTTTATCGGGACGGTTGTTCCTGAAAGATAGATGATTTGCGTGCCGGGCTGAAACTGCAGATCCGTTCCTGAGCCTGTGCGGTTTATCTTGATATAGCCTGTGCCAAGCCGACAAATCGACGCGCCCTTATCGATTGCATAGTTTGCCAATATGTTTCTACTTTGAGAGAACTCATTCGACCAGAGCGAATCCAGAGTCTTGCCAATCAGTAAAATACGGTAAACAGTATCATATTTAAGCAAATCAAATTCAATATTATCGTCGTTGATTGGCGTGGGCGAACTATCCACCAAGTCGCCATTCTGTTTGAAAAGTTTCCATTGATAGGGTTTGCACTGTACATTAGTATTGAACATTGCCGTATATGAGGTGCAGGTCAGGTTTTTATTGCCTGCATGAGAAATACTCATCGGGCTTTGCCATGTTGCCCATTCGACGCTGTCGCGCCAAGTTGTTCCCTCCCTGTCGGTAAAATCAATATAATATTTGCCAAAAGGAATTGGGTTGGGAAACCAGTCGTAATTGTAGTTGTTTGCCGAATTGAGACCGGAAAGAGTGGCGCCGGCAACGGGATTTTCGTCCTTGTCGCGCAACACAACACTGTAAGGGTAGCAAATCAGTCCTCGATAGTCGGTATGTTGAGCGACACCCAGTCTGAACCCTTCGCAACCAGGCCAGTTGGCAGAATACAAGCTTTCAATTGGGTGTATTTTTATAGTATCGTGCACAATTTCCTCTGTTGGACAATTGCCTCCGTTTTTGAGACGCACCACCGCCACCAGCGAATCCTTATTATCGCGGAAAGTTTTGTATGTTACATCAAGAGTATCAAGCATAAAATTACCGCTGCCGTCGCGAAGAACGGGTTTCCATTGCAGCAGGGTGAAATTGGTTGTTGGCTTATGCGCGGGGTCGCTGGCAAGATAGAAGGCAACTTCGTAGTTTGCCTCCGAATGTTGACTCCAGTCGGGAAAAAACGATATTGTATTGACCGGCACGCGAACAATCTGACAGTTGCCGTCGTTTGTTTCGGGCGGATGAAGATATTCGCCAAAGGGGTCGTTGGGCACATCGCCTCCATATTGACTGCCCGGCATTGCCCTGATTGTAAATTCCGCTTCGACAGAACTTCCGCAGGCGTCGGTTACCTTGATTTTGTATGTACCGTCGGGTAAATTGCCCAGCACATACGTGAGCGTTCCGCCCATGAAAGAGGGGTCAAGCAGTTTAGGATAAGTGGCGCTGTATTCCGGTGGTCCGTCAATCATTTCGATTTTGTAGGGCGCTTTACCTTCGGTGATTTCCATCATAAACATGCCCGTACCCCAGCAGTCGAGCGAAGGGAGGGTATCGATTTTTACGTGTTCGAGGGTATTTCCCTTGATTATAAAGGAAGTATCGACCGTCAATCCGCAAGCATCGGTAACTTTCAGGTTAAAAGTATCGGCTGGCAAACTTCCATGCGTATAATTTCCACTATTGTATCCGGTTTCGGTATGAGTATAGCTGCCTCCTGTGTTTGAATTTATGTCGATTTGATAAGGTTTTTTTCCGTCGTTGATATTGAATTTAACTTCGCCGTTCCCTAAAACACATTCTGTTGTCTTTTTAGTAATGATATCGGAAACCGAAAGGCTTCCCGTTACGATATTCACCGCAATGCGGACGGTATCCACATGGCAACTATCGGTAACAATAATATTGTATGTACCTGCTGCCAAGCCGGTAAAGCTGAAGGTTGGACTGTTCTGAGTAACAGTTGTTCCGCCAATGTGCGAGGGACCGGTTATTTCCGCTTTATACTTTGGAACGCCGTCGGGCAGGGTAAAACTGATGCTGCCTGTGGGGTCGCAACTACTTGAAGGCGTTACCGATGGCTGCCCGCTAAAATGCAGCGGCATTTTGTTGATATGAATATTAAAACTATCGGGCACAGCGCTGCAATCGTCCTGTACCTTAAATTTATAGTTGCCCTGAGGCAAATCATCGACAAAATGCGGCGAGGCGGTGAGATTACTGAATACCAACTGTCCGGTATATTCCGCAGGATATTCGGTAAGAGTTATTTTATATGGCGGAGCGCCGTTTGTCATTGTTATTTTCACCTGACCTTCGGCGAGGCAGGTGTGCGTATCTCTGGTTTTTTGCACCGTATATTGATGCCGGGTTTCGCCAATATTGTCGTTTTTCCAAATTCTGTATCCGCAAATGTCTTCAACATAAAACGAATACGCACCATCTGCCAGATTGTCAATAATATAATTGCCGGCGGCAAGATTGTTGAACTCAAGAGCGCCGGTATATTCCGACGGATGTGATGTGATTACAACTTTATACGGAGGTTTGCCGTCGGCGATATGTATTTTAAACGAGCCTGTTGGCTTGCATTCCAGCGAGGGATTGCGTTCAAGCACATCGACATTTGGCACTTTGTATGAGGTTGTTATGGTTATGGGCGTCGAGTTTTTTGTTACAACAAACGCATTGTTGCAATAAGCCTGAACTGTGGCGGTATAAGTACCCGGCGGCAAGCCCACAAAGAGCCCGTCGTTAGCCGAAAACGGCACAGCATGACTGCCGGAACTGATGCTGAACTGCGGGCTACTCAAATTAACGGTATCTGCTCCGGAAAGTTTCACCTTCACCACGCCGTTCGACTGGCAGTCGGAATGTGTTACATATTCAATTTCCAGCGAAAAGTTGGTACAGCTCTGCGCTCGAATATAGTTGGGTATAAGCATTATACCCAAAGCCAATACACAAAAAAACAGAGTAGAAATTTTCGTCATAACGCATCCGGTTCAACAATTTGTAACATTTTCAGGATTAAAGGCGTCGAAACAAACAAATAAGCGCACAAACTCCTGTATCATAAATCAACAAGCAACCACCACTATACAAAATTATTTTTTCTTGTTCAACTTCTTTTCAAGTTCTTTCTGCTTCTTTTCCAAAGCCTTTTGTCGGGCGAGTTCTTTTTTGTCTTTTTCTTTTTGTTTCTTTTCCTCAGCCTTCTGCTTTTCTTTCGCCTTTTTGTCGGCAGCCTTCTGTTTTTCTTTTTCCTTTTTGTCGGCAGCCTTCTGTTTTTCCTGAGCCTTTTTGTCGGCAATCTTCTGTTTATCGGCTTCTTTCTTCGCAGTTAACTTTGCCTTTTCCTCATCCTTTTTGACTTTTTCCTTGTCTTTGGACATGATGCGCTCGGTTTCCTTTTGTTCTTTAAGCTCATCGTTTGCCTTTTTGGTCATAAAGGCATTGTTTTGAGCGATGTACTTATTAACCTCGGCAAGGTCTTTACTCGAAAAATTTTTCTGATATTCCGAAAATTCTTCGGTAGTAAGGGCGGCTTTCAGCATATCGCTACGTTCCTGATTGATGTAGTTAATAAGTTTAACATAATCAGGCGTTCCATACGCCAAATCCGTGATGCGTTTGTCCGTTTGCACAAAAATTTTGTGAACGGTTTCTTTTTTCGTCCCGTCGAGTTTGAGGCGGGTTGCTACTAAATCTGTCTTTTCAGCCACAAGGTCTTTTTGAGCCGTCTGAGCCGTCTGTCCCGACAAATATGATGCTGATATCAACATCAGAAAACATGTGATCAATACTATATTCTTCATAATATAAACATTTTACAATTAGATTACACTAAAATTATAATTTGACAAAGGTACGGACTTTTTTGATACTGAAAAAATTTTTTTTGTGAAAAAACAATATAAATAGTTAATTTTTCATAAAATCAATTTTGTATTCTTTGTAAACAACAAATATACAGCGCATTATGCCTGTGCGGAATTACTTGATTTTTTTTGTGCGACGCAGTCGGTTTTTTGTGCGACAGAGACCTCCGTATAATGTAGTGTCTGTCCGAAAAGTCGAAAAAATGGACAGACACAAATCAGCAATCGTCAATCGTCAATCGTCAATCAAAAATCAGCTTTGTTTTTTCAATTTCTCCTTAATTTCGGCATTAGCCTGAAGCACTTTTTGGGCAAGTTCGGCTTTGAAATTTTTGAATTTCGACATCAATTCGCTGTTGCCGAGTGCAAGCATTTGAACGGCAAGAATGCCAGCATTGCGCGCACCGTCGAGGGCAACTGTGGCTACGGGTATTCCAGCCGGCATTTGCAGAATGGAGAGAATGGAATCCCAGCCATCGATTGAGTTTGACGATTTTATGGGTACGCCAATCACCGGCAGCGGCGTGATTGCGGCAATTATGCCGGGCAAATGCGCTGCGCCTCCCGCTCCGGCAATAACAACCTTTATGCCTCTGTTTTCCAGCATCGAAGCATATTCCATCACCTGGTGGGGAACGCGGTGCGCCGACAAGGCGCTGACCTCGTATTCCACGCTCATTTCGTCCAAAAATTTGGCGGCGTTTTCCATTATTTTCAGGTCGGAAACGCTGCCCATCACTATACTTATTTCGGGTGTCATCAATTTTCTGTTTTTTTATTTATTCGAGATATAATTTACTGTCAATCAATTATTGCGGATTTTCTTATCGTTTTTTAAACAAATCCCTTATTTTATTCACCGCATCGTCCTTTTGCTTGTTAATTTCGTCCTTAACCTTCTCTTCTGCCTGATTTTGCAGTTCCTGTTTCTTTTCTTCGAGCAGTTGTTTAGCCTGTTCTGTTGCCTGCTGCTGCACGGAAGGCGACTCGTTGAAATACTTTGCTTTTGTTGGTGCAAAGGTAGGATTTTTGAGCGTTCCGCCTATTGCAATACCAAGGTTTATACTGTTTGCGCTCAGGGCGTTGGAACTGCCGCCAAACTTCGACAGCAAATCATTGACTGCGCCGGTGATTTGTGCCGCCGGAATTTTAACGTCCACCTGCATATCAAGCGAATTGTCGATGCCGTAGGCGCCTCCAAGCATAAAATTGGTGCTTCCCGCCGACGCCGGAAATGGGTTGATATTGATTTTTCCATCGGATACGGCAAAATTGGCATTAATATTTTTCAGCATGTTCGATTTATCCTTCATACCAATGAGCGAGGTTATTTTGCTCAGCGATTGCTGATTGAGGATTTTAAGACTATCGGCGCGGATATTGCCCACAGCATTGAGCGCCATCAGTACGGGGTTCATATTTTTGTCGAAACTGTCGGAAAAATTAAAATTCATCGACATTTTGCCATCGACCTCTTTCAGCAAAGGCAGCGCTTTGGAAAACATGTCGAACGAATTTACTATGTCTTTAACGTGTATATCAGTCAGTTTCATGTCCATATTGGCAAGCGCCGACGTGGTATTGTCGGCTTTGTATTTGCCTGCCAACTGTATTTGCCCGCCGGCGTAACCTGCCGACAGGTTGTTGATATTCAGCACATGGTCTTTTATCAGAATATCGCCACGCGCATTGGTTAGCGTCAGATTGTCGTAAAGAATTTTGCCAATATCGGCTTTAACTGTAAAATCGACATTTGAGGGCAAAACGATAACCGAGAGCGCCCCCGTATCTGTTGTTGTTTGAGTGGGTTCGCCCGACGATGGCGACATCAGTTGGTTGCAGTTAAGATATTTCGACGACATTTGCAGATTTCCTTTCAAAACATCGTCTTTGAAGGCATAGTTGAGAAAATTTTCGAGCCGTCCCGAAACTTTGAGGTCGCTTTCGCCAATTTTTGCTTCCAGATTCGACAGATTGACATATTTGGGCGTAAATTCCAAGCCTGCATTTGTAATATTCAGAGGCAAAGGAAGATCCTCGGTTACGGCAACAAAATTTTGCAACAAAATTTTACCGTCGAGACTAAGCCTGTCGTATTCATTTTTTTCGATGTGCGACATTTTTCCCGCAAAATCGACGCCGGCAGTCAAAACGCCCTGCAAGTCGATGTTTTCCAAAGGCAAAGCATCTTTGATTGATGCAAAGTCGAGTTTGCCTTTCAGCGCCGCCTTAATAGTCGCGTCGGTCATTGGCGTTTTGATATTTGTGCTGATATCGAATGGATTACCTCCAATATCGAAGTGGAAACGGCTGACGTCGATATTTGTATTGACGTCGTTGTTCATATCGAGCAACATTTTGGTTTTGATATTGATATTGTCCACCGATTTAGGCAATTGTGTATATTTGAGATAGCCGTTTTCGACGCTGAGTTCGGCGGCGACAACGGGCATCGACTGTTTGCCGTAAACGCCTTTAACAGACCCGCTAAGGCTCATCGCGCCTTTTGTGTCGAGGTTTTTTGTTTCGGGCAAAATGCTGGCAGGCACCAGCGCCAGCAGGGTTTTGAGCGACGCAACTTTTGCCGCATAATTTATATCGACTGTAATATCGTCGTTTTTTTCAATCTGCACAAAACCGTCGGCAAGCAGGGCTATACGGTTGAGGCTGATTTCGGTATCGGCGAGTGTGAATTTCATTTTATCCAGTTCGGCATTCAGTTTTCCGGTGAAGGCAAAATCGAAATTCGAGAGATACATAGTATTATCGAGCATCAAATTGATACTTTCCATCGACGTGTTTAAATCCAAAGTTGTGATACTGTTCGACATATCGCCTTTAAGGTTGAAATTCAATTTGCCAATTGCGGCAAACATTTTTGCGGGCAAATCCTCGTACATAATTGCCCCGTCGATAATTGCAAACTTTTCTATCGACAGCCGGAAGCCCGACGATTCGTCGGAAGTTTCGACAGCCGCCGGAGCGTCGGAGGGCTTGGTAATGTCCCAGTTAGCCGAACTGTCGGCATATACTTTTGCGTGAATTGTGGGTGAATTGATTTCAACGAGTTTCAAATCAATCTCGCCGCGACTGATGTACGACATGAGATTTATTCCCGCATCGAACGAGGCAACATGCAGCAGGGTGTCGTTTTTCGCCACCACGCTCAAATCTTCAATCGAAACGGTGATTTTCGGAAAATGGCTGAACAGAGAAATGTCCACATTTTTGAAATCTACAACCGCATTAAGGTTTTTGTTGATGATTTCTTTTGCCATTCCAGCCAGTTTATCCTTAAAAAATACTGGCGCCAACAGTAGCGTCACGATGATTAAAAGTATCAAACTGCCAATGCTTATTCCGGTGATTTTTAACGCTTTTTTCATTTTACAACGATTTATATTTACTTTATTCCTAATAAAAAATTACGCGGCAAAATTAATACTTTTTCTAATTGTATGCAAATGGACTGTCGATTTTTTGATTTACAATTTACGCAGCCCTCAACGGAGTTCTTTGCCGCCGCCGCAGGCGCTGACCACTCAAAAAAATTCTGACTGATTAAACTTTTATGTGTTGCGAGAATCAGATTTAAAAAAAATTCGTACCTTTGCGGCTCGATAATTCGTGTTTTTATGAGATTATTTAAAAATAAATGGTGTACTATAGTACTGGTTTTAACTTTGTTAGCAGGATACGGCTGCACCGGATACAACAAATTGTTGAAGAGTCCGGATGCCGAAAAACGCTACAGAGCAGCGTTGAAATACTACGAAAAGAAGAAATATTCAAGATCGACGCCGCTGTTTGAAACCCTTGATATTGCGTTCAATGGCTATCCGCAGGAAGATACTGCAAAATTTTATGCAGCAAAAGGTTTTTTCCTGATGGACGACCGTTCCTCCGCCGAAATTGCGCTGGAACAGTTTACCCGCATGTTCGGACGCAGTCCCTTTTCCGAAGAAGCTTATTTCCTCAGAGCCATTAATTTGTATAAAATGGCGGCGCGTCCCGAACTCGACCAGAGCAGCACAATTGACGCAATAACAGCATTCAAACTGTTCAAATCAAAATATCCCGAGTCGAAATTCGGACAGGAAAAAGATTATCTCGACGACCTGATAGACAGGCTGGAACAGAAATCCTACCTCGCAGCAAAATTATACTACCAGATTGAAGACTACAAATCGGCAGTTATTGCTTTGCGCAACAGTGTCAAGGAGTTCCCCGACAGTAAATATGCCGAAGAAATTTCGTTCCTTGTACTGAAATCGAGTTATATATATGCAAAAAAAAGCATAAAACGCCGACAAACAGAACGATATATCGCCACAATTGACGAATATTATAACTTTATATCCGAATATCCCGAGTCGAAATACAAAGATGAAGCTCAGCTGATTTATCAGGACGCCTTGTCGTACACTCAAAAACAGGGAATTAATGTGGAAGACGAAATTAATAGATGATTTTAGATTTACGATTTTAGATTTACGAGACGAAATAAATAGATAATAACCAGATAAAAATAAAAATAAATACAAAAGTAAAAGTAATGGAATACAAAAGATTTAATGCGCCGGGTAACACGGTAACTCGCAATGTCGAAAAATTCACAGCCCAAACGGGCAATATCTATGAAAGCGTGATGATTATAGCAAAACGCGCTAATCAGATTTCGGCGGAACTGAAACAGGAACTGTCGAAAAAATTAGATGATTTTTCAAGTGTCAACGACAATCTTGAAGAAACATTTGAAAACAGGGAGCAGATCGAAATGTCGAAATATTACGAGCGTCTCCCCAAAGCGAGTCTGCTTGCTGTTCAGGAATTTACCGACGGAAAAATATATTACCGAAAGGCAGAGTCCACGAAGTAAATTTGCGGGTCTGGAAGTCGGTAAAACTCATAAAACCTGTTTGTTATGCTTGCCGGGAAACATGTTCTGATTGGAATCACAGGCGGCATTGCTGCCTACAAGTCAGCAATGCTTGTTCGCTTGTTTGTTAGAGAAGGTGCTGAAGTTAAGGTGCTTATGACCGAAACGGCAAAGCGTTTTATCACGCCTCTAACCATGTCCACACTGTCGAAAAATCCCGTTTATGCCGATTTTTTTAATCCCGAAAACGGAGAATGGAACAGCCATGTGGACTTGGGCTTGTGGGCTGATGCATACGTAATTGCCCCCGCCACAGCCAATTCGATTGGCAAAATGGCTGCCGGCATTGCCGACAATTTGCTGCTCACAACATACCTGTCGGCAAAATGCCCCGTATTTATAGCGCCGGCAATGGATATGGACATGTACCGGCATCCGGCAAATACAAGCAACCTCGAAACTCTTAAATCGTATGGAAATACGATAATTGACGCGGAAAGCGGCGAATTGGCGAGCGGACTTGACGGCAAGGGCAGAATGGCTGAACCGGAGACAATTGTGAATAGTCTGAAATCGTTTTTCGACGCCCGTTTACTGGGGCAGTGCGTGCTGGTTACAGCCGGTCCGACATACGAAAAGATTGATCCTGTGCGATATATCGGCAATCACTCGTCGGGAAAAATGGGATACGCCATTGCCGAAACTATGGCGCAGCAGGGCGCAGAAGTGCTGCTGGTCAGCGGACCAACCGGACTGACGGTTAATCACCCCAATATCAGGCGGGTAAATGTGGTTTCGGCAAACGAAATGTACGACGAATGTCTGAAATTGTTTCCCTTGTGCAATATTGCCGTGATGTGCGCGGCAGTTGCCGATTTCACGCCCGAACAGCCTTTAAATGAGAAGATAAAACAAAAATCCGACCTGAATCTCTTGCTGACAAAAACACAGGACATTGCGGCAACACTCGGCAAAATGAAAGGCGACAGAATTTTGGCGGGATTTGCTTTGGAAACCGATAACGAAATGATGAATGCCCGCGCAAAAATGCAGGATAAAAACTTCGATTTCATTGTACTTAACTCAATGAACGACGCCGGCGCCGGATTCGACACGGACACTAACCGAATAACAATAATCGACAAGGACGGCTCGGAAACGGCTTTCGTGCTGAAATCGAAAAAAGAGGTCGCAAAAGACGTCGTTTCGCATATTCTCAAACTAAATACACTGCAACAATGATGAAATATTTTTACACATTGACATTGTCGGTTTTACTGACCGTATCGGCTGTGGCACAGGAACTTCGCTGCAATGTTACAGTCAATGCCTCAAAAATTCAGGGAACAAACAAAAACGTATTTTCGACGCTCCAAACCGCTCTTAACGAATTTGTTGCGGGAACAAAATGGACAAATAACACGTTTGCCGAAATGGAACGCATCGACTGCTCGTTCTACATCACAATCAGCGAATACAGCGGCTCGCGATGTTCGGGCTCGTTGCAGCTACAGGCAAGCCGTCCGGTGTATGCATCGTCGTATAAAACAGTAATTATTAATCACATGGACGATGAGTTCGACTTCGATTATGTTGAATTTGACCGGATGGATTTCGACCTGCGTTCGTTCAAATCCAATATAACCTCATTGATTGCATTTTATGTTTATCTGATTTTGGGTATCGATTATGATACGTTTTCGCTCAAAGGCGGCTCGGCATTTTTTGAAAACGCGCAAACCATTGTCTCATACGCACAAAAAGAAGGATACAAAGGCTGGAATCCATACGAAAATGTGAATCATCGCAACCGGTACTGGATAATGGAAAATATTCTGAGTAACCTGTATTCGGCTGAACGTAATGCCTATTACAAATATCACCGTCTTGGTCTCGACCGGCTTGTCGAAAATTCGATGGAAGGCAGAAAACAGATAATGCAGGCGCTGACAGACATAAAACGGTCGTTCGACAATCAGTCGGAAATGTCGTCGGCTTATTTGAAACTTTTTTTTGACGCAAAATCGGACGAATTGATAAATATTTTTGCCGAAGCGCCCCCCGAAGAGAAGTCCGACGCCTATAATATTCTGAAAACATTAGATTCGTTCAATCCAAACAAGTACGTGAAACTCAGCCAGTCGGAAGAATCGTTTCCCTTCCGGTGAACATTATTTGCGGCATCGATGAAAAAAAATTTGCAGGATTGAAATATTTGTCATACTTTTGCGCCCTCAAAAGGAGGTGTTTTTGAAAGAATGATTATAGTACCTGTAAAAGAAGGTGACAATATAGAAAGAGCGTTGAAAAAATTTAAACGCAAATTTGAAAGAACGGGAGCGTTAAGAGAACTGCGAGCGCGTAAAAATTTCACAAAAAAATCGGTTGAACGCCGAGATATTGTCAAACGTGCCGTGTATCGACAGAAACTTAATGCCGAAATTTGATTTTGAATAGTATTTGTATGTGTTTTATTGACCACAAAAAGTCGTTTTTCTAAAAAAACGGCTTTTTGTCTTTTTGTAAATATCAGATGTTGAGGTTATTTCTCAAACAGAATCACCAATATTTCATAACTGAAAAGTATAGAAATATTCTATCTGAATCACATGATTTTTAAGTGGTTTGTGGAAATAAGTCTCGCGCATATAATATAAATTGACTTTTTGATTGACCGCAAAAGCATAAGAAGCGCCGGCTGAACAGCGTATCTTCCTGAACAAATATGTCTTCGGATAAAATGCAGTGTATGGCTCGGCGGCGATAAACGGACTCAATCCGCTGTGTCCAAGAGCAAAAGCAGTCTTCAAACGGTTGCGCCATTCCAGATTGGGACTGTTCAGGCTTGTAAACGTGTTCATCACACGCGAACGCAGACTTGCCGACAGTGCTCCAAAGACATACGAAACAGTTATTTCGGGATAATAACGATATTCGGGACTGAAACTGCCATCATCGTTTTTGTTCATAAAAAACTCAACCCCAGCCCCTGCCTGCATATACGAGGTCAGAGTGCGGGTTGCATTCACAGCAGTGCTCCACAGCGACGTCCGGCTGAAACGCTTTTTGTTGCGATACTCTATCGAGTAGAATGTTTTCCATTTCGCTCCGTGCTTACGGCTTAATTCGGCATATATCCACAGTCCGGCATCGTTTTCCGCCTTCTGTTCCTGAGCGTGCAGCAACGCCGTCAAACACATAAACAGTATGGTTATAAATGTGCGCCAAACTGTTGGCATGTAACATTTTTCAATCTTATCGTCTTTTCTTTTCAAAATACAATCTTTTATTTTTGGGAAAACTGATAATTTAGATTTTTCGAGCCATACAAGGCAGGAAAAGCCGGTTTTAAATGATTGCTCCGTCAGGCACTGACCACTAATCACTAATCACTGACCACTTTTTTTCACATAGTAGAGTACTGCGCGGATTTCGCCGTAGGAATAGTTGCTGCCGAGTTGGTTTTTCACTTCCGATATGGACGACATTATATCCAGATTTTCGAGCAGAGGCGCAATGACTTTGATTTTTTCTTCCGGAACAAGTTCTTTTATATCTATTTCGCCGGTTGAGACGAACGAGGCAAGATGCCCTTCGATTGTTGTGGGCGACAGGGTGCGTTCAGCCGCAATCTCGTCAATTGTTTTTCCTTCTTTGAACATTTCGAGCGAGATACGGTGCGACGCGCCTTTCTCCGGTTGTTTGCCGGTTTTCGGTCTCGATTGTTCGGGGAAACGTTTTGCCGGCTCGGTTTTCGGTCTCGACTGTTCGGGGAAACGTTTTGCCGGCTCGGTTTTCGGGTTCGATTGTTCGGCGGCGGGTTTTGGCTCGTCGAAAACTATCCCTTCGGTGAGCGACACTGATCCATATTCGATGTTTTTCAGGCGGGTAACAAAGCTTGCAAATCCGTTGCGGATTTCCGTAACGGCTTGCTGATACTGTTTCACTTTCGATACCTTTTTCAAATCTGCAAGATGCTTGTCGAGAGGAGTAATCACGATATCTTTCAAATCCCTGTAAAAGTAGAGCGCCGCTTTTTGCATACGTTCTTTCAGCGGGGCAACGTTGCCGGTACTTTCTGCGGTGTTCAGCAGACGGTTCAGCTGGTCTTTGAATTTTTCGGCAACTCCCGACTGATTCCAGACGGTGGTTTTTATGTTCAGGGCGAGATCCTGAGCGGCTTCGCGGTTTGGCAACGTCCGTTCCGCCACCAGATTGAGGAGTGCATTGCTCAAATCGAGCAGCGGCGTCCAGTCGAAAATATTTGTCAGCGCCTTGCGCAGATATTTGGGACGTTCGACGTCGAGAATATGGCGTATCTCGTTCATTGTTTGTTCGCGACGGGCAAATTCAATCACTTCGGGGTCGGTTTTGATGCCTGCGGGGGTGATTTTCGACAGCAGCACGATACCTGCAAAGGTGGTGCAGCGGCTGAGAGCAACATATACCTGACCGGAGGCGAATGCCTGTCCGGCGTCAATCACGGCGCGTTCAAACGTCAGTCCCTGACTTTTATGGATGGTGATAGCCCAGGCGGGACGTATCGGAAACTGTGTGAACGAGCCAAGTTCGTCTTCAAGAATTTTGCCACTTTCTCTGTCGAGCGAATATTTTATATTTGTCCATTTTTCGCGCGTTACTTCGATAAGGGTGTGCGACTGTTCGAGTTCCACTGTGATTTTGTCGGTTTCGAGCTTCACCACCGTTCCCAGTTTGCCGTTGTAGTAGCGGCGGTCGTCGCCGGAGTCATTTTTCACAAACATTATCTGAGCGTCCTGTTTCAGCTTCAGCTCGAAGTCGGTCGGATACGACGATTCGGGGAAATTTGACTCAACAATTGCCCTGTAAACATGTTCTTTTGACGGCAGTTTGCCCAGTTCGGCATTGTTGATAACGTCTGCCTTGTAGTTATGTGTCGAAAGGATGATATACTTTTCATCCTTTGGCAGTTCGAAGGCGGGATTATAGAGTGTGTTCAGGAAATCCAGTTCGCTGGCTGCAATGTGGTTGTTTCTGATTTTATTGAGGATATCGATAAAATGCTGTTCGTTTTGACGGTATATTTTTTTCAGTTCGATATACAGCGGCGGCGATTTTTCTATTGCTTTGGCGTGGAAAAAGAAGGGCGAGTGGTAATATTTTCCAAGGATGTTCCATTCGTCGGATTTTACTACGGGCGGCAGCTGGAACATATCGCCAATATACAGCATTTGAACGCCTCCGAAGGGTTGGTCGCTGTGGCGGTAATGCCGCAGCACATAGTCGATAGCGTCAAGGAGGTCGGCGCGGAGCATACTAACTTCGTCGATAATCAGCAGTTCGAGTTCGCGCAGCATGTCGATTTTGTTTTTGTGCAGTTTGAAATAGTGCGCCGGACTGTGCTGACCGTCGGGGATATGCGGCTCGAATGGCAGTTGAAACAGGGAGTGGAGGGTTGTGCCTCCGGCGTTGATTGCGGCAACGCCCGTTGGGGCTGCCACAATCACATTTTTCGAGATATTTTCTCGGATATGATGCAGGAAAGTTGTTTTTCCCGTGCCTGCCTTGCCGGTGAGAAACAGCGACCGTTCGGTAAATTTCACCAGTTCGGCTGCCAGCTGAAATATGTCGTTAAATTCGTCCACAGGCTGCATTGCTATTAACTATTGATACGTTGAATTTCAGCCGCAATCAGGGCAAAAGTCTGGTCGATTGTTCCCATATTGCTCACGGCTGCATGTTTTTGCTGCTGTCGGTAATATTCGGCAACAGGGGCAGTTTGTTGGTTATAAACTTTTATTCGATTTTTAATCACCTCAATATTCGAGTCGTCGGCACGACCCGACGATTCGCCTCTGAGCATCAGGCGTGCAACGAGTTCGTTTTCTTCAACTTCGAGGGTTATCATTGATGCGATTTCGAGGTTTTGACCGGCAAGCATTTCGTCGAGCGCTTTTGCCTGTTCCACTGTGCGCGGAAAACCGTCGAAAATAAATCCGTCGGTATTGTGAGCCGATTTCAGTTTTTCGCCAATAAGTTTTATCACGGTCGCGTCGGGAACGAGTTCGCCGCCGTCGATAAGCGCTTTAACCTGCTGTCCAAGCGGGGAATTGCGTTTCATTTCCTCTCTCAGAATATCGCCTGTCGACAGATGCGTCAAGTTGTATTCCGCTGCCATTTTTGCAGCCTGCGTTCCTTTGCCCGCTCCCGGAGGTCCAAATAATACAATATTAAACATAGCAAAAATAATTTTCAGAGCGCAAATGTAGAAATAATTTTCGGGATAACGAAAAAAATTTTTTCCGCCTCATAATATTCGGTCTTTTTGTGCATGTTTTCAGGCAGTAATCTCTGTGCCGATTTTTCCGAATAACACAGAGTACATGGCTCGCCGGCAAGCGCCAATTCGCATTTTTCGCATTTTTAATATCTCTTTTTTGAAGAAAATGTCCGGAAAAATTAATCCTTCCTTGAAAAATTGAGGTGATATTGATTAGTCAGTTCATAAAGTCGATTTTTAATGATTAGTTTCGTCCGTTGTATCGTACAACGGTCGCACCAGGCTGTCGGATGTGAAAATTCCGATGGAATTAATCGGAATCCGCTGTCGGATGTGAAAAATTCCGATGGAATCAATCGGAATCCGCTGTCGGATGTGAAAAATTCCGATGGAATCAATCGGAATCCGCTGTCGGATGTGAAAAATTCCGATGGAATCAATCGGAATCCGCTGTCGGATGTGAAAATTCCGATGGAATCAATCGGAATCTGCTGTCGGATGTGAAAATTCCGATGGAATCAAAAAGCAAAAATCATCAATCGTAAAGGTTGAAAAAAGGATTGAGGTGCTATTGATTTATGCAGAAAACTCTGCCATGTCCCAAAGTCCCGCAGAGACTTTCCGCCGCAAGCACTGACCCCTGACCGCCGCCGCAGGCATTTTTCCCTATAAATTTTTTTTTCATAGCACCTCAATCTTTTTTTCAACCAAAAACTTTGTGCCCTTTGTGGGCTTTGTGGGAGAAAAAAGAAACTTTGCGGGAAAAAAAGCGGGAGAAAAAACGTTGAGAGGGACTCAAAAAGAAGTCGAAATTTATAAATTTGCCTGCCGACGAGCCGGTTTTCGACAGAAAAATGCCGGCGTTGTGAAAAAAAATCGACAAAAATAATGTCCGGTCATTTGATTGATGTAAAGAGATTTATATGTGTTTGTTGATGGGGTTGCAAAAAATAATTACATCTTTTTGCATGTAATTAAAAAAAAAGACTTACCTTTGCAGCCAATTTCTTAAAAATATTTTGTAATGAATTATTTGACATCTGAAAAAAAACAGGAAATTTTCAAAGATCACGGAAAGTCTAATACGGACACCGGTTCACCCGAAAGTCAGGTCGCCCTATTTTCCTACCGTATCAATCATCTTACGGAACATCTTAAAGTCCATAAGAAAGACCACAACACCGAGCGTTCGCTCATGCGCCTTGTTGGTAAAAGACGGCGTTTGCTCGATTATCTTAAAAAGATTGATATAGAAAGATATAGAAGCATAGTCAAGGCTTTGAATCTTAGAAAATAACAAAAACAGCGAAAAGAAGGTAAATTCCGGTTTATCTTCTTTTCTTATTATTACTGTATAAATCAGCTGCAAAAAAAATTAAAAAAACTGAAATGAATATCGTAAAAAAGACAATTTTATTGAATGACGGCCGGGAAATTGAAATAGAAACCGGCAAACTGGCAAAACAGGCAGACGGCGCGGTAGTCGTAAAAATGGGAAAAACCATGCTGCTGGCTGCAGTAACCTCAGCCAAAGAAGCTAAACCCGAAGTGGATTTTATGCCTCTGCAAGTGGAATACAAAGAAAAATATGCGGCGTCGGGGCGTTTCCCGGGCGGATTTCTGAAACGGGAAGCTCGCCCTTCGGATAATGAAATTCTGACCGCACGTTTGGTGGACAGGGTTTTACGACCACTGTTTCCCGATAATTTCCACGCCGATGTGTTTGTTACAATCAACCTGATTTCAGCCGATAAGGACATTATGCCCGACGCTCTGGCAGGGCTTGCAGCCTCGGCTGCTCTGGCAGTTTCGGACATCCCGTTCAACGGACCGATTTCCGAAGTCCGCGTCGCCCGCATCAACGGACAAATGGTTGTTAATCCGAACTTTTCGCAAATGGAAGCGTCGGATATTGATATAATGGTGGGCGCAACTTTTGAAAATATCATGATGGTTGAAGGCGAAATGAAAGAAGTGTCGGAAACCGATATGCTGGAAGCAATCAAATTTGCTCACGAAGAAATAAAAAAACAGTGTACCGCCCAACTCGAACTGCAAGAGGCTGTTGGCAAAACCGTCAAACGCGAATACTGCCACGAAGACAACGACGAAGACCTGCGCAATGCAGTGAACGAATTTTGCTACGACCGCTGCTACCAAATAGCCAAATCGGGAGTGAGCAAGCATGAACGCAGCGAAGCATTTGAAAATCTTTTAAATGAATTTATCGAAACAATCGCCGAAGACGAACGCGAAGCCAAAACAATGATGATTGCCCGCTATTATCACGACGTGGAAAAACGCGCAATGCGCAATATGATACTCGACGAAGGTATTCGCCTCGACGGACGCTCGACCGTCCAAATCCGCCCGATATGGAGCGAAGTGGATTATTTGCCCGCCGTACACGGCTCGGCAATCTTTACACGCGGTGAAACACAGTCGCTTACCTCAGTAACTCTGGGAACAAAACTCGACGAAAAACAGATAGACGAAGTTCTGGTACAAGGCTCCGAACAGTTTGTGCTGCACTATAATTTCCCGCCATTTTCGACCGGCGAAGCCAAACCCGTAAGAAGCACAAGCAGAAGAGAAATCGGGCATGGTAATCTGGCATTCCGCGCACTGAAACGCATGGTGCCGGTGGGCGAAGAAAATCCCTACGCAATACGTGTTGTGTCAGACATTTTGGAGTCGAACGGCTCCTCGTCGATGGCAACCGTGTGCGCCGGAACAATGGCTCTGATGGACGCCGGCATAAAACTCAAAAAACCGGTATCGGGAATAGCAATGGGCTTGATTTCGGAAGACAAAGCAAGCAGATATGCAATACTTTCCGATATTTTGGGCGACGAAGACCATCTTGGCGATATGGATTTTAAGGTAACAGGAACAAAAGACGGCATCACGGCAACCCAAATGGATATAAAAGTGGACGGGCTGTCGTACGAAATCCTTGCCGAAGCCCTCGAACAGGCAAAAAACGGACGATTGCACATCCTGGGCGAAATGATGAAAACCATCTCCGAGCCACGCGAAGACTACAAACCTTTTGTGCCACGTATCGAACAGGTTGTTATCCCGTCCGATACCATTGGCGCAGTGATTGGACCCGGCGGAAAAATTATTCAGGAAATGCAGAAACTCACCAACTCGACAATCACCATCACCGAAAAGGACGGCAAGGGTTTTGTCGATGTGTTTGCCCTCGATAAAGCCTCAATCGACGATGCAATAGCACGAATAAAAATTATCGCCTTCGGACCCGAACCCGGAACGATTTTCAAAGGAAAGGTCAGAGCGATACATACTTTCGGCGCATTTGTGGAAATTATCCCGGGCAAGGACGGCTTGCTGCATATCTCGGAAATCGACTGGAAACGGGTCGAAAATGTGGAAGACGTCCTCAAAGAAGGCGACGAAGTGGAAGTCAAACTTCTGGAAGTGGAAGAAAAAACCGGTAAACTGCGACTGTCGAGACGAGTACTGCTCCCCAAACCGGAAGGTTACGTGGAGCCGGAACGCACCGAACGTCGCGACCGCCCTGAACGCCGCGACCGCGATGATCGCCGCGATCGCGACCGTCGCGACCGCCCCAAATCCGACGGCGACCGACGTCACGGACATAGAAGATAAATAAACGGAATATTGTAGCCAACAGTCCTTTCATGCAAATGTTTTGCAGAAGGGACTGTTTTTTTTGATTTTTGATTGACGATTGACGATTGACGATTGACGATTTTTGATTTTTGATTTTTGGGATTGCCGAGATTATGTTTAGCACGCAGATTAAATGGATTTTCGCAGATTTTTTTGCCACCGCAAATACATTCATCGAAATCACAGTTCAGACAAAAGTCCCGCGGGGACTTTTGATTGCTATGACATGCATTTCTTAATAAAGCACCTCAATCTTTTTTCAACCCGTAATCGAAAAATTTGCACACTTTTTAAATAATTCATACCTTTGCGCCCGATTTTTTTGATAATTATAAGGAATGAAAAAGGAAAAATTCAATTTTGTAAAGATGCACGGAACAGGGAATGATTACGTCTATATCAACTGTTTTGACCACTTTATCGATGCGCCCGAAACTCTGGCAATCGAAGTCAGCGACCGGCATAAAGGCATCGGCTCGGACGGGCTGGTGCTGATAATGCCCTCCAAAACCTGCGACGTCCGAATGCGAATGTTCAATGCCGACGGCTCGGAAGCCCAAATGTGCGGCAATGCATCCCGATGTATCGGAAAATTTGCATTTGAACACGGGCTGGTCGATAAAAAAGAAATGACGCTCGAAACCAAAGCCGGCGTCAAACGCCTGAAACTGATAACCAACAGCGATGACATTGTTGAACAGGTAACCGTCGATATGGGCGAGCCGACGCTCAATGCACGCGATATTCCTGTAAACCAGACCGCCGACAAAGTTATTGGCTACCAACTCGAAGCCGGCGGCGAAACCTGCGCAATAACCTGCGTCTCGATGGGCAATCCGCACGCCGTAATCTTTGTTGACACCGTTGATTCTATCGACATTTTCAAAGGCAGGGCAATTGAAACGCATCCCTTTTTCCCCGAAAAAACCAATGTGGAGTATATCGAGCGCCTCTCGGGCGAACATTTGAAAATGAGAGTGTGGGAACGCGGCTCGGGCGAAACACAAGCCTGCGGTACAGGCGCTTGCGCCGCTCTGGTGGCAGCAGTGTTGAACGGCGTTGCCGGTCGCAAAGCCACCGTCAGCCTCCTTGGTGGCGACCTTGAAATAGAATGGCGTCAAGCCGACAATCACGTGTATATGACCGGCAATGCCGTTACCGTGTTTGAAGGATGTTATATACAAAAATAAAAATAATCACAATAAAATAAATTCAGATGATATATTTAAACGACAACTATCTGGAACTGCCCGGCAGTTACCTTTTTTCCGAAATAGCAAAACGGGTGCGGACATACCGTGAAGCACATCCCGAAGCAGAAATCATCAGCCTTGGCATAGGCGATGTAACGCAGCCGCTGCCGCCGGCAGTCATCGACGCTCTGCACAAAGCAACCGACGAAATGGCTCACATTGAAACCATGCGCGGATATGCTCCCGAACAGGGCTACGAATTTCTGCGCAATACAATTGCCGAACACGATTTTCGAGCAAGAGGCATCGATATCGACCCGAGCGAAATCTTTGTCAGCGACGGCGCAAAAAGCGATACCGGCAATATTGGCGACATTCTGGGCGTCAACAACAAAATAGCCGTAACCGACCCCGTCTATCCCGTTTATGTGGATACCAACGCAATGGCCGGACGGCTGGGCTCGTTTCTTGGAAACGTGTGGGAAAAACTGGTTTATTTGCCCTGCACCGCCGAAAACAACTTTATCCCCGAACTGCCCTCCGAGCCGGTAAACGTTGTTTATCTTTGCTATCCAAACAATCCCACCGGAACAACGCTCACCAAAACGCAGTTGAAAGAATGGGTCGATTATGCACTCAGACATAATGTTTTGCTGATGTTCGACGCCGCCTACGAAGCATTTATTGCCGAAGACGAGGTGCCGCACAGCATCTACGAAATTGAAGGCGCACGACAGGTGGCAATAGAATTTCGCAGTTTCTCGAAAACAGCCGGTTTCACAGGCTTGCGATGCGGATATACGGTTGTGCCCAAAGACCTTGCGGCACAGTCGCAGAAAGGCGCAAAAGCCCCGCTCAACTCGCTGTGGATGCGTCGCCAGACAACAAAATTCAACGGAACGGCATACATCGTACAGCGAGCCGCCGAAGCAGTATATTCGCCCGAAGGGAAAAAACAGGTGCGCGAAATTATTAATTATTATATGGATAATGCCCGAATAATCAAAAAAGGCGTCGAATCGCTGGGGCTGGCGGCATACGGCGGCGTAAACTCTCCCTACGTCTGGGTGAAAACGCCAAATAACATGCCGTCATGGAATTTTTTCGACTATCTGCTCACAGAAAAACAGATAGTTGGCACGCCCGGCTCCGGTTTCGGCAAAAGCGGCGAAGGCTATATCCGTTTCTCAGCCTTCGGCAAAAAGGACGCAACACAGAAAGCCGTTGCCCTTTTTTAGTGATTAATGATACCTTATCAATAGAAAAAATACAAATTGCCCGCAGAAAGATACTGCAATATCAAAGTGAAAATCATAACCGCCTCATCCTTATTTTCAAACTCAAAACACAAAATAATTTGCATGTTAAAAAAAAGATGTAACTTTGGCGGCGATTTATGTTGTTAAAAAAAGAAATTTATAACATTTTAAAGGCTATAAATTAAAGATTTATAATGAAGAAAAAAATTTACGTCAGCGCTGGAATTCTGGCAATTTTGGCAATTATTGCCATCTATTATTTCTCCGGCTCAAAGGAAAATCTCAACCAGATGGTGAAAACTCAAAGAGGCGTTTTTGAGGTTGTGGTTACAACAACGGGCGAACTGCTTGCCTCGTCGAACGTGGCAATATTAGGTCCCGAAGAATTGCGGGGTCGCAATATCAGAGCAGTTGATATAAAAATTCTTGACCTTATCCCGGAAGGCTCGCTGGTTGATTCCGGCGATTATGTCGCCTCGCTTGACCCGTCGGTACTCGACAATATGAAAAAAGACGTTGAGATAGACCTCGAACAGTGGGAAACTACTTTCGAAAATTCACTCATAGATACATCCATCAACCTCAAAGCGTTGCGCGACAATATCCAGAACCTGAAATTTAATCTCGAAGAAGCCGCAATTGTTGTTGAACAAAGCGTTTATGAGCCGCCGGCAACTCAGCGCAAAGCACAGAACGACTACGAAAAGGCGATGCGAACGTATGAACAGGAAAAGAAAAGATATACGCTCCGCAAAAATCAGGAATTGGGTAAACTGAAAAATATCACCATAGTGCTTGAACGCAAACGTCAAGGCTATGCCGATTTGCTCGATTTGCTCAACCGCTTCCAAATTTATGCTCCAGCGTCAGGTATGATTATCTACCATAAAATCAAAAGTGGAGAAAAACGCACAATAGGCTCAACTATCAACCCATGGGACAGAGTTATCGCCCTGCTGCCCGACCTGTCGAAAATGCAGTCAAAAACATACGTCAATGAGGTCGATATCAGCAAAGTAAAAACAGGACAGAATGTCCGGGTAGGCGTCGATGCATTCCCCGACAAACGATATACGGGAACGGTAACATCGGTGGCAAATACCGGCGAACAGCTGCGTAACTCCGACGCCAAAGTATTTGAAGTGATGGTGAAACTGAACGAATCGGACGAAATACTGCGCCCCTTAATGACTTCGTCAAACGAAATCATAGTCTCGACCGTCGAAGACGCCGTTTTCGTATCTCTGGAAGCAATTCACGTCGATAGCGTACCCTTCGTTTACCGTACCAACGGCACTAAACAAGTGGTTGTTACAGGCGAAATGAACGACGGATACCGCATCATCGAACAGGGACTGGAAGAAGGCGACGAAGTCTATCTCTCCACACCGCCCAAACCCGAAACATTCAGGCTGGCAGGCGAAGAATTAATCCCGATAATCCGCGAACGCGAATCGGAAAAGAAAAAAGAAGAGGAACTGCGACAGGCTGAGGAACGTAAAGCCCGACGACGAAACGCAATGCCGGTAAACGGCTCGCGGCAACGTCGAGGCGGCGACGAACAGCGTCAGAACCGAGAACCCCGTTAAGTACCGCAATATCATGTTGAAACGTTATATGCACGACATCGTTATTGCCATCGAAGCAATAACGAGCAACAAACTGAAATCGATGCTCACAGCACTGGGTATAATCTTCGGAGTGGCGGCGGTTATCAGTATGCTTGCCATTGGCAACGGCGCACAGCAGGAAATTATCGAACAGATAAAAATGGTGGGCGTCAATAATATCGTCATCGTTCCGGTGACGCCAAACGATAAGGAAACACAGTCGTCGGACGACGAATCGCAGGCAAGGAAATTCTCGCCCGGCTTGACCCTCGCCGACGCCAACGCAATAAGAAAACTGATACCCGGAGTGGAAAATATCAGCCCCGAAGTGAGTTTCAACTCATCGCTGCAATACAACGGCGTCCGATATTCGGCAAGAGTACAGGGCGTTTCGATCGATTATTTCAAACTCTACAACCTGCCGCTCGAAACAGGCGACTATTTCAACGCCGAACAGGACCGATACGGCATTCCCGTATGCATTATCGGCAGCAATGTGCGCGCAAAATTCTTCAACGAAATCGAACCGATAGGCAAACGCATCAAGTTTGGCAATATCTGGCTGAAAGTTGTTGGCGTTCTCAAAAAAACCGACATCACCGTCAGCTCGTTCGACAATGCGGGCGTCAATGTTTACAACGACAATATCTTTGTCCCCATTACAACGGTGCTGATGCGATACCGCAACAGAGCGCTGATTAACAAAATTATATCCACCAACCCCACACAGGAAACAAACTACAATCAGTTAGACAGAATAATTGTGCAAATGGAAAATACCGAAATGCTGAACTCAACCACCGAAGTGCTCAGCCGCATGATGATACGCCGACATCTGGGCGTTAAAGACTACGAAATTACCGTCCCCGAAATGCTGCTCAAACAGCAGCAGCGCACCAAGGACGTTTTTAATATCGTGCTTGGCGCAATTGCCGGAATCTCGCTGCTGGTGGGCGGCATCGGCATAATGAACATAATGTTTGCCTCCGTGATGGAACGGATAAAGGAAATCGGCACAAGGCTCGCCATCGGCGCAAAGAAAAGCGACATTGTGGCGCAGTTTCTGTCCGAAGCAATACTGATAAGCGTGAGCGGCGGACTGATTGGCGTCATTCTCGGCGTCATACTCTCGTATCTGATAACAAGCATATTCGATATAAAAACCATAGTCTCGCTCATCTCCGTAGTGCTGGCGTTCGGCATCTCTGCCGCCGTAGGCGTTATCTTCGGGTACGCTCCCGCCAAAAAAGCCTCCGAACGCGACCCGATAGAATCGCTGAGATACGAATGATTTTTTGATTTACGATTTACGATTTTTGATTGATGATTTTTGATTGATGATTTGGGATTTTTTTGATTGATAAATCGAACTGCAGGCGCGTCCCAAGTTGTGCATCAGGATTTTCAGTTCTTTACGCCAATAGCCATGTTTGCGCCATCAGGGCAAAGTCCCGTATTCTTTGCTATCTGATACAGAGATTTACGCGGAAAATCCATAGATCCCTTATTTCAAAAGGCACCATCTTATGTAACTCTTTTTCAGGCGGAGAATTTCAGTTTGGATAGGGTGCGTTTTAACTGTTTTATTGGTTAATGATTAATGCCTGCGGTGGCTGACAGGCTGAGCCGTAAAGTCCCGCAGGGACTTGGGGACATAGCGGAATTTTCTGCATAAATCAATAGTATCTCAATCTTTTTTTCAACCTGGGTTTTTATTAATTGCATAAATCAAAGTAACGGCACAGTTCAAACAAACGAGGCATAGCAAAAAGTCAGTTACCTTATCAAACAAAGGGTTATGGCGTCTCCAATGCAAAATCCAGCACTTCGTTCATGTTTTTTACATAGTAAAAATTCAGCCCTTCAATATATTCAGGTTTAATATCTTCGATATGTTTTCTGTTTTCTTCCGAAAGCACTATGGCAGTTATGCCGGCGCGTTTGGCGGCAAGTATTTTTTCCTTAACGCCGCCCACCGGCAGCACTTTTCCGCGCAGGGTAATTTCGCCCGTCATGCCTGTTCCGCGCTTCACCCGACGGTTGGTGTAAATCGATGCTATTGAAGTAATCATGGTTATTCCGGCGGAGGGACCGTCCTTAGGAATAGCGCCTTCGGGCACATGGATATGGAGATTTTTCTGTTCAAATAGTTTATCGTCGACGCCCAGACTTTGGGCATGAGACTTCACATATTCAAGCGCAATGGTGGCAGATTCCTTCATCACCTCGCCCAGATTGCCGGTGAGTGTGAGATTGCCTTTGCCGGCGCTCAGACTTGCTTCAACAAAAAGGATTTCGCCGCCCGCCTCTGTCCACGCCAAGCCGGTTGCCACGCCCACCAGACTTTCGTTGCCGGCGGTTTCCTTTTGCATACGGGCAGTTTTGAGTATTCGGTGAATATCGTCCACCGTGATGCGTTTTTTAGCCTTTTCGCCAAAAGCCAGCGATTTTGCTCTGTTACGGAGTATTTTTGCGATATTTTGGTCGAGACGTCTTACGCCCGACTCGCGGGTATATTCTTCGATGATGGTTGCCAGCGCGTTATCGTCGAAGGCAAACCGTTTGGGCTTCATTCCGTGCGCCTCTATCGATTTGGGGATAAGGTGCCGACGGGCGATTTCCATCTTTTCCTCCATCACATAACCCGATATATTGATCATCTCCATTCGGTCGCGCAGAGCGGGGTTGATGGTATCCGTCCGGTTGGCGGTGGTGATAAACATCACGCGCGAAAGGTCGTAGTCGATATCGAGATAATTGTCGCGGAATGCCGAATTTTGTTCAGGGTCGAGCACTTCCAGCAAGGCGGAAGCAGGGTCGCCCTTAAAGTCGGAGCCCACCTTGTCGATTTCGTCAAGAATAATTACCGGATTCGAGGTTTTGCAGCGGATAAGTGTCTGAACAATACGTCCGGGCATGGCGCCAATATAGGTTTTTCGATGTCCGCGAATTTCCGCCTCGTCGTGCAGTCCGCCCAGCGAAATACGTCCGAAGTTTCTGTTCAGCGCTCTTGCAATGGATTTTCCGAGCGAAGTTTTTCCAACTCCCGGAGGTCCGTAGAGGCAAATAATTGGCGATTTGAGGTCGCCTTTAAGTTTTATAACCGACAGATATTCAAGAATTCTGTCCTTGACCTCTTCCAGCCCGAAATGGTCTTCGTCGAGAATTTCGGCGGCATGTTTCAGGTCGTTGTTATCGGTCGAATATTCGTTCCATGGAAGGTCGGTAAGAACGTCAAGATAATTCACTTGCAGGGGAAAATCGCCGGCGAGCGGGTTCATTTTTTCGAGTTTGCTCAGTTCTTTGTCGAAAAATTCGCGTACCGTTGCCGACCATTTTTTTGTTTCCACTTTTTTGGTAAACCTTTCCACTTCGCTTTCGACGGGACTATTGCCGAGTTCGTTTTGAATTGTTTTAATTTGTTGATGCAGAAAATATTCTCTTTGTTGTTGATCCATCTCCGAGCGCACTTTCTGCTGAATATCGTGTTTAATTTCGAGCAGTTGCAGTTCATGTTCGAGCAGTTCTATCAGTTGCAGCGCCCGCTCTTTCAGGTCGTCAATTTCGAGTAGCATTTGCCTATCGTCGTGTTTTTCAAACTCAATGTTCGACGAAATAAAATTGATGAGCAGTTTTTTGTTGTCGATATTTTTTATGGCAAAACCTGCTTCGGGTGGAAAATGAACTGCATATTTCAGCATTTTCGACACCGAATCCTTCACCGCGCCTACAATAGCGTTATAATCAGGGTCCGAATTATCGGGTTCGGTTTCGGGCTTTATCGAGATATTAGCCGTGAAAAAAGGCAATTTTTGGACAAATTCTTCAATCCAGACGCGCTGAACTCCCTGCAGCAGAGCGGTTATGCCTCCGTCGGGCATTTCAAAGATTTTCAGAATACGGGCAAGGCAGCCGGTATAGTATAAATCGCTGTATTCAGGGTCTTCAACCTTTGGGTCTTGCTGCCCTACGGCGCATATCATTGTTGAGTTTGAATACGCTTCGCGAATAAGTTTTATCGACTTTTCGCGTCCCACTGTTATCGGGAACACCACCGTTGGAAAAAGTACGGCGTTGCGCAGCGCCAGCACGGGCACAGGCGCAGAGATATCGTTCTCCGTAACGTTCCCCGTATAAACCTCGTTGAGAGGTATCACCCCGATATTGTCTCCAAATGCATTTGTTATAAACATTGTTCAATTTTTATGTTAATTATACGACTGACAAATTGACAATCTTTTTGTCATAATTTCAGCAATAATTTCTGTTTCTGTTGATGCGTATATTTCCGTTATAACCGTAAACGGTTGTGGGGTAAATACATTACGCATAAACCCGTCGCCCCAACGGACGACCCGAATAGTATAAATACAATTACCGTACCAGAAAAACTTTGTCAGTGCAAAAAGTTCAATTACGAATTAAAAATTACGCATTCGTGTCTGTCCAAAAACTCGCAAAAAATGGCATATCTGCAAAGTCCCGCAGGTACGACACATTATTAACCGTAGGCTTCAGCCTACGGCAGGTTATCCCACCCCGCGCCCAAGTCCCGCAGGGACTGCACATTATATCGTCGATTATAATGTGCAGT
>JAITIA010000012.1 GCA_031279695.1 Prevotellaceae bacterium
TTACATTCAGGCTTTTTCTGTGATAATGGGCAATCCACAGAGGATATTCATCCAGTCCGCCGTCGCGGAGATATTTTTCGTAAAAGTCGATGTACGTGTAAATTATCGGTTTTATTCCGTAATGTTTTTCCACCGCTTTCAGCCAGATTTTTATATTTTTACGCAGTTCTGTCGCGCTTTTTTTGCCGATTTTTTCGACGTCGAGCACGGGAGGCAAATCGCCTTTCGAGAGTTTAACGTTTTTAATGAAATTGTCAGCCTGTTCGCCGGCGTCTCTCGAAGGAATGAAATAATGATATGCGCCTCGTATTATGGAAGTTTTCGCAGCTTCGCGCCAGTTGTTTTCAAATTCGGAATCGGTGAGGCTTCGCCCTTCGGTGGCTTTGATAAAGGCAAAAGTGATGCGTATGCTGTCCTCGCCGCTACGCATTTTCTCCAGCACCTGCCAGTTTACTTTTCCCTGCCAGCGAGAAAGGTCAACTCCATGAACAACATATCCTTTGGGTATTCTTATTCCGTATGCGACGGGACGGTTATCCAGCAAAGCATACCAGGCAAATAAAAACACGACAAAAGCAAACAATGCAATGTAAAATAAGCGTTTCATTTTCTTTTATTTTTGCAAATGTAGTGTTTATTTTTGAAACTGTTATTGAGTTGAATAGGATTGTTTTTATCGACAATAAACTCAATCCTGCTATCACAAAACGGCTAAATTATGGCGTCGTTCATGATTTAACCTCATTTAAAAATCTTCTGTAATCTTCTATCGCCTTATCCAGCAGCTCTTTTGTTCTCCCATTCGGCTTTTTAAAAAACTCGGTTTTTACTGACTGTTTCTTGTCGTTTTTCCAAAGTCCTGACACCTTGCCGTTTCTTATTATCACGGGACGGAATACGCCGTTTGAAGATATGACTTTGTCGTGATTTTCAGGCGACAGTACAGCAGTTCTGTTCCTGTAAGCAATTAGATATTCGTCGAATGCCGGCAAAATATGACAGCTTTCGTCTTCAATTTGCGGTTTGAAATCGCAGGGCAAAAAATATGTTTGTGAATCAATTATTTCCGCGATTAAATTGCTTTTGATTGCTTCAATACCTGCGCGGGCTTCGGACGCCGGCAATCCCGACCACCATGCAAAATCCTGCAAACATGCGGGCGCGTGGCTGGCGAAATATCTTGCGGCAAGTCGCGCAATGGCGTCATCCTTACTTAAAGATTTTGCGTGTGGAACTCTTTCGTCGAACAGGGCGTAAGTATGTTGTTTATCGCGCATTGCTCCACTGCAAACAATCCCGCGCTGTTCCGCATATATCATGAAATGAACCATTCGGGCGCTGTTCACAGCAATTCCTGCCCGTCCGATAATTTCGGACAGTTCTTCGCGCGTAAGATGCTTGCCGCCTTCCAATGCTTTGATTATCACATTGACGCTTTTTGCATAAATTGTTTCGTTAAGACCGAGTTCTACGTCGCGCGATTTCATCGACGAGATGATACGTTCCGAACTGAGCGGCAATATCCACGTAATATCTTCCGGTGTAACAAAATGCCAGGTTGGACGCATGATGTGAGTGCGGATAATTTCGCCGCTCTCGAAAGCTGTCTGCACCATCTCGTCGGTACAGCCGTTCATGCGTATTCCGACGCCCCATTTCGCCATATTGAAATCCTGCGCCTGCATTGCACACATACAGGTAATTACATCTTTTGGACTGCGAAAAAGGGTAGGGGAGTGCAGATTGTGGCTCGACAAACGTAATGCAGGGATATTCATTCTTTTACGATTAAATCAGGGTTATTTTCATTTGATTTACAATCGCTTATCACATCTGTATTTTGTGATTGGATTCTTGTTCCGATTCGCATCAGCATAAATCCAATCAAAATCCAGAACAGTTCGCGTATGCGCGTTAGCAGGCTCACAATGAACGCGGGCGCCGATGGCAGCGCTACAGCTTGAAACGCAAGCATATAACCGCCTTCGCGCGAGCCAATTTGCATCGGCACAAAAAACACCAGATTGGCAAACAGCGAGTAGCCCGCTGTTATAATTATGGCGTCGGCTACAGTAACGTGAATATTGGGATAAAGCGGAGAAAGAGCGTACATTATAATGCTGACTTCAAAACATCCCGCAACTCTCGAAATAAATTCAACCGCAAAGGAACGATAGAAAGATGAACGGCGATATGTATGTAGATGTGCAATTTGTGAGTCGATTTCCTGTAATTTATCAAGTTTGTTATTATAGACTTTGTTTGTAAGTTTTTTCAGCAGAGGAATTTTGGACGCTATGCGGAAAGTTCTCACTAACAAACCTTTCTTGTATCCCTGCAAGAAAAGAATTACTGCAAAAAAGAAAAAAGTAAAAAGGCTGGCAAGCAATAATGAGGAAAACCATGGTGGTTTTAAATATATCAATGTCAATAATATAGACGCCATCCAAAATATGATATGTGCGAAAACATGCATCATACTGTAAAGAATAACGCAAGACGTGGCTTTTGAGGTATTCATGTAATCCTTGAGTTCAAACACTTTATAAGGTTCGCCGCCCAATGCGACAAAAGGAGTAATGTAATTTACTGCAAATCCGCTGATTGTAATTTTCAACAGTTTCGGAAACGGAACATGAGCTTCGCCTTCCTCGTTGCGTATGATGAATTTCCACGATATGGCATTAAGTACATAGATTATTAACCACAAGGCAATTATGGCAAAGAACCACCAGCCGACTTTATATAATCCTTCCAAGATAGTCATTATTCCTATCTTATATATCATAAAGGCAAGTATGATTAAACCTGCCGACAGAAACAGAAACCTGAGTATATTCTTGTTTTTCATTATAATATTAATAGCGTAAAACAGGCATGAGCACAAGCATAAATCTTACCTGATTACTCACTGCCCGCTACTCAAATTATCAATTTTCAACCATCAACTTAGTAAGCTCTTCGTCAACCGTGCGGAGCTTTTCTTTGCAGAACTTGATTAGTTCCGATGCACGTTTGACATTTTTCAAGGTATCGTCAATATCCGGTTCGCCGTTTTCCATTGTGGCTATGATGGATTCGATTTCGTTAAGTGCATCCTTGTATTTTTGATTTTTATTCATTTATTAGAATATTAATAATTGTTGATTATTAGTAATTTTCGGGCGTTTTTTCCTCTGAACAGGTTTTTCCGAATCAATCACAAGAGATTTCAGTCTGCCCCAGTGAAAAACCGTTTCGATTGCCGTTCCCGACGACAATGGAGAAGTTATTCGTTTACCATTGTGCAAGGTCAAGGAATATCCCTGTTTAAGAATGTTTTCCGGATTGAATACATTTACTTTGCTTTCCAGTAAGTTGATATTATACAAATGTTTAGATATTAAACTTTTGGCAACCGAATCAAGTTTTTGTGGCAACCATTTGTTTACTTTAACTTTTTCTTCATATAATCGTTTGAACAAATTGGTTTGCAAAGTATTAATTAATGAATTGAGATAATCTTTTTCGGTATCCAAAGCGGCAAGTTTTTTCAGGCGATTGCTCAAACTGTCGATATAACGTTCAAGTTCAATGAAACAAGTAAGCAAAAAATCGGCAACCGCAGTTGGCGTTTTCAACATTTTATTGGCAGTCATATCCAAGATACTCACATCTTTATCATGTCCAATACCTGTAAGATAGGGTAGGGGAAACTGACTTGCGCAATAAACCAAATCGTGAGCGTCGAAACAGGACAAATCGCTCTGAGAGCCTCCGCCTCTGATAATTGCAACGACATCAAACTCGTTTGCACGTTTGTAGATTTCGTCGAAAGCCGCAATAATGGACGATTCAGCGGCAGCGCCCTGCATGGCAGCTTCAAACAGTTCTGTTTTAAAGATGTAGCCGTAAGCATTGTTATTCAAGTGCTGCATAAAATCGCGATATCCGGCTGCTTTTGAGGATGATATTACAGCTACACGACTTGGAAATACAGGAAACTCCAACTCGCGATTCATATCAAAAACGCCTTCATTTTTAAGCTGTTCGATAACCTGTCGGCGTTTCATTTCTATTTCACCGATGGTGTATGATGGCTCAATATCGACAATATTTAACGCAAGTCCATATAGTTCATGATATTGTACCTGAGCTTTTACAAGTACGTTTAAACCTTCGTCAAATTCTACACCGGTAGTCGTTTCAAAATACGGTTTCAACATGCGCATAGTTGATGCCCATATAGTTGCTGAAATTTTCGCTTTGATGAAATCGGAATTTTTGTCCTTTTCAACAAGTTCAAGGTAGCAATGTCCGTTTGAGTTGATTTTAAACTCATTAATCTCTGCAACAATCCAATAGAAAGCATCAAGATTATCAGAGATTTCGCGTTTGATAATCTGTTGCAATTGTAGCAATGATATGCCTGAAATATTTGACATATTAAAATTTATGATTTTATATAACTTACAAATTACGCGCCACAACTTGCGAGTTACAAAATTTTTACTTGATTTTTTATCTCATTCCATATTTCCATATCAAGTTTAGTACCAATAACTTCGATAACTTTACCTGCGCATATCGTTCCGATTTTAGCGCAAGTCTCGATATCTCTGCCTGAAGCAAGCCCGTACAGGAAGCCCGATGCGTACAAATCGCCGGCGCCCGTACAATCAACCGGCGAGGCGTCAGTGGCAGGAACCGCAAAGCTCTGTCCGCCGCATTTTACAAGCGAGCCGTTTTTTCCAAGTTTTACAACCGCGATGTCGCACATTTGCGCGATGTCGTGCAGAGCTTCAGACGGGATTTTGCCTGTAAAGGATTTTGCTTCTTCCTCGTTGGCAAATGCCAGGTCAACATATTTGTTTACAATATATTTCAAAAAATCATGATTTTCGTCAACAACATTGTAACTTGCCAAATCGAGCGACACAAGCATGTTGCAGGATTTTGCCGTAGCAACAGCTTTTTCGAGCAAAGCATGATTTTGAATCAAATAACCTTCGATGTGAAAATAATCGTATCCTTCAAACATTGAAAGTTTTATATCGTCGGCTGTCAATTCGATGGCTGCGCCGAGATAGACGGCAAAAGTGCGTTCGGAATCGGATGTGATTATTGTCATACAACGTCCCGTAGCGGCATTTCCCGTCAACAAACAGGGATTGATTCCGTTAAGCCTCAAGTCGTCCACAAAAAATCGCCCAAGTTCATCTTCACCGATTTTGCCCATAAAACTTGTTTTCATGCCCAGACGTCCGGCGCCTCTTACAGCGTTTGCCGCCGAGCCGCCTGCAACTTTCGTACAGCCCGATTCGACGAGTTCGCCATATATAGCGTTTCCGGTCTGTTCGTCAACATGTTGCATACTGCCTTTCGGAAGCGAATATTTCGCCAAAAGATTGTCGTTTTTTTGCGACGCAAGGATGTCCACTAAGGCATTTCCCATCCCTAATAATGCTTTCATCAAAATAAAATTATTTTAAATAAATATTTTTCAAGAATATAGAAAAATTTATCACTTTTCAAAGATACAAAATTCTACCAAATATGCATTACGGAGTACTGTGTACTGAGTATTGTGTAATGAGTACTTTGTATTGAATATTGAATATCGTAATAATTTTCCGATAATTTATATTATGTTAAATAG
>JAITIA010000106.1 GCA_031279695.1 Prevotellaceae bacterium
ACAGGCGGTGGAACTCCATACGGAGTTCCATATTGCGGGGGCATATTAATATTCTATTGATATGCAACTCCTAACGGAGTATTTGTTTCAACAATATTATTTTAAACTATAGCCTAAAATTCCATCTGAAATTCAGGGGACAAGATTACAAAAATTATTTTATATACCAAAATGTCATCCGAATTGTTTCAAAAAATTTTTGAGGTGCTATTGATAAAATATCTATTACAGTATTATTATGAAATGAATGTCATAGCAATCAAAAGTCCCGCAGGGACTTTATTAATGAATAACTGATTAAATGAATAACTGATTAATGCCTGCGGCGGAGAAAACAGGCTGATCAATCAAAAGTCCTGCCACCAATCACAAAAATCAATCAAATCACCCTGAAATCACAGTTCAGACAATTTGCGATGCAAACAAACCTCATTTTCACCTAATTCAAAACAACAGAACAACCTCAGTAGCACCGGTATCCACAGAAATAAAACCTCATTACCTCATTCAATAATCAGAATTGAACAATGGGTAATGAGGTTGTGTTAAACGGGTTATTCCATTGCTACTGAGGTTGTTTTGTTAAGAAAATAAGGTGAAAATGAGGTTTTTATGACGCAACGTGAAACAAAATGGAGGCTAAAGCCAGCGGTTAATAAAGTTCCATCCCTGACGGGACGGTTATCGCTGACGGGACGCTTGTTTTCTACCAACATTCCGTCCCTGACGGAACGATTGATCGCGACGGGACGCCTGTTTTCTACCAAGATTCCGTCCCTGACGGGACGGTTGATGCGTGTTTTGACTTTTTGGACAGACACTAATCAATCTGGGTGTTCAATATCGATTTGTTTTTCAAATTGTTGTATTGAAAATACAAGCCATAACTTGCTATCGGAAAATATGAACAGCCTTTTGTCAGGTTTTGTAACAGTTTGATAATCAAAATGTAAATATTTTGCGGTGATTTTGTGAATTTTTTGCCTCAAATTTTTCGTCAAAAATGGATTATTTTTGAAAAAAATCAGGTTTTAAAGGGGGATGAACGGTAATATTTTTTAAAATTAATCGTCCTGTAAGACAGCGAGATAAAAATTTTTTTTCAAATAAATTTGCACGATTGAAATATTCATACTATTTTTGGGTATAAAATTGGATTTAGATTTCAATTGTTTGTATATAGATTATAGTATATGAAAAATTATGCGGATATTTCACTAATAGAATATCTTAAAAAATATTTTGGCTTTAATTTCTTCAAAGGAAATCAGGAAGTAATTATTCGGAGCGTACTGTCGGGGCACGATACCTTTGTGCTGATGCCCACCGGAGGCGGTAAGTCGCTGTGCTACCAGCTTCCGGCAATGATTATGGAGGGCACGGCAATAATTATTTCGCCGTTGATTGCTTTGATGAAAAATCAGGTGGACGCCATGCGCGGATTTACCGAAGAAGAAGGCATTGCGCACTTCTTAAATTCGTCGCTGAATAAAACACAGATAACCAGAGTAAAAGAAGATATTCTCAGCGGGCATACAAAAATGCTGTATGTTGCCCCCGAATCGTTGACAAAAGAAGAGAATGTAAACTTTTTCAAGCAGTTAAAAATATCGTTCTATGCGGTTGACGAAGCGCACTGTATTTCCGAATGGGGACACGATTTCCGACCGGAATATCGCCGTATTCGGACGATAATTGCACAAATCGGTATGGCGCCCATAATCGCCCTGACGGCAACGGCTACCCCCAAAGTTCAACTCGATATTCAAAAAAATCTGGACATGCTGGACGCCAATGTTTTCAAATCATCGTTCAACCGAACAAATCTCTATTATGAAATAAGACCTAAAGGCGACACACTGAAAGAGATAATCAAATTTATAAAAGCCAACGACGGTAAATCGGGCATAGTTTACTGCCTGAGCAGAAAAACAGTCGAAGAAATTGCTGAACTCCTGAAAATCAACGGAATAAAAGCCCTGCCCTATCATGCGGGAATGGACTCGACAACGCGCTCAAACAATCAGGACAGTTTTCTGCTCGAAGACGTCGATGTGATTGTTGCCACAATTGCTTTCGGCATGGGTATCGACAAGCCCGACGTGCGCTTCGTTATACATTATAATATACCCAAAAGTCTGGAAGGCTATTATCAGGAAACCGGACGGGCTGGACGTGATGGCGGCGAGGGTCAATGTATTCTGTTCTACGATTATAAGGATATTCAGAAACTCGAAAAGTTTATGCAGGGCAAACCACTGTCGGAACAGGAAATCGGCAAACAACTGCTGATGGAAACTGTTTCATACGCAGAGTCTTCCATTTGTCGCAGAAAACTTTTGCTGCACTATTTTGGAGAAGAATATAATATCGAAAATTGCGAAAATTGCGACAACTGCCTGATGCCCAAAGTGCAATTTGAAGGCAGTGAATATCTTAAACTCGTTTTAGAGACAATTTTGGCAGTTAAGGAAAGATTTAAAGCCGAATATATCGTGCAAATCATAAGCGGTACAACAAACTCAACCATAAAATCTTACGAACACGATGATCTGGACTTGTTTGGCGAAGGCTCGGAAAAAAGCCCGCGTTTCTGGAGTTCGATAATCCGCAAAGCTCTGATAGAAGAATTTATCAACAAAGATATTGAAAACTACGGACTTCTGTATCTGACCGAAAAAGGACATCAATTTATGGAAAACCCCTATCCGATTATGGTAACTCAGGACAGGGAATTTGACGAAAACGACGACGACGATAACAACCACATTGGTGGTGGCAAAGGTGGCGCCTGCGACGAAGAATTGCTGGCAATGCTAAAACATGAATGTAAAAGCGTTGCTAAAAAGCTGAACCTCCCACCGTTTGTGATATTTCAAGACCCCTCGCTGGAAGACATGGCTACCCAGTACCCAATTACAATCGACGAATTGAAAAACTGTCAGGGCGTTGGCGAAGGAAAAGCGCGAAAATACGGCAAAACATTTGTGGAACTGATTAAAACCTACGTCGAAGAAAAAGAAATTATTCGCCCGCAGGATATGGTGGTGAAGTCAATTGTAAACAAATCTATCAATAAAGTGTTTATTATCCAGAGTATTGATAAGAAAATTGACTTTGCGGACATTTGTCGCGGAAAAGATATGGATATACTCTCGCTGCTCGACGAAATAGAATCAATTGTAAACTCGGGAACAAAACTGAACATCGACTACTATATAGATGAAGTACTGGACGATGATAAACGGGACGATATTTTTGACTTTTTCAGAAATGAAGCCGAACTCGGAACACTGGATGAAGCAATGGAGGCTCTCGGAAACGATTATGATGAAGAAGAAATAAGACTTGTTCGGATAAAATTTATGTCGGAATTAGCAAACTAACAGATAAATAAATATTCTATCGATTATTATGACAGACAAAATAAATACCCGAAAAAGTTTTTTTCTCATAGCCGGACCCTGTGTCGTTGAATCCGAAAAACTGTGCATGGATATTGCCGAATATATTTGTGAAATCACACATCGACTGGATATTCCATATTTTTTCAAAGCATCGTACCGAAAAGCAAACCGGTCGCGTTCCGATTCGTTTACCGGTATTGGCGATATTGAAGGTTTAAAAACGCTGGAAAAAGTAAAAAAAACATTCGACCTGCCAATTGTTACAGATATACACAATCCCGAAGAAGCGCAAATGGCAGCAGATTATGGGGTTGATGTTTTACAAATTCCCGCATTTCTTTCCCGTCAAACAGATTTGTTGCAGGCGGCTGGGCGTTCAGGCACATTTGTAAACATAAAAAAGGGTCAGTTTTTATCCGCAGAATCAATGATTTTTGCAGTTGAAAAAGTTCGAGAAACAGGAAACAACAAAATTATGCTTACCGAAAGAGGCTCGATGTTTGGCTACAACGACCTCGTTGTGGATTTTAGAAATATCCCTGAAATGAAAAAAACAGGCTGTCCGGTGATAACAGATATAACACATTCATTGCAGCAGCCCAATCAGTTATCGGGAGTATCGGGCGGCAAACCCGACCTTATTGAGACAATTGCGCGTGCAGCAATTGCTGTGGGAACCGACGGAATATTTCTGGAAACACACCCCGAACCTTGGAATGCAAAATCGGATGGTGCAAATATGTTACGTATGGATTTGCTCGAAAATTTGCTAAAAAAACTCAGCATAATTAAGCAGACTATTGAAACATTGTAAAAACATGATTTTACTGTGTTTACATTTGTTGCAAACACTAAAATTGCCCAAACAGCGCTATTTACAAATGTAAACAAAAACAATTGTCGTTGAATAAGAAAGCATCAGTCCAACGTGACTGAAACCCCGTTAGAGATTCCACAAAACGACGTTCCGACATGTAGGGCATTGAGCACAAACCCCTGCTTCCAAACAGCTATAATATAAAAGTTCAAATCAACAGCACCTCAAAAATTTTTTGAAACAATTCGGAGGCTAAATCTTTTTTTTGAGGTGCTATTGATTTATGCAAAAAACTCCGCTATGTCCCAAAGTCCCTGCGGCACTTTAATAACAGGGGGCTTTAGCCGCCTCTCTTTCTCGGAGACGCAAGGCTTAGGTCTCGGCGAGGATGTTTTGCCGGTAAGAAGATTGCGTCGATGCAGAGACGCTGCCGCCGGTCATTCATAATTCATAATTCAAACACTTCAATTTCAATCAGTCTTGTATCGCCGTGGGTTACGAGGCGGACGCGGTTGGTGCGGAAGGGGAGAAAATGACCTGTGTATGTGCATTGTGCGTTTTTTGTGTCGGAGGCGAGGGTTATCCAGCCGGAGCCGTTCCACGCCTGAAACTCAAACTGTTTTGCCTCGTAGCCCGATTGCGACCAGCCCTGACTGTTGCCTGTTGTGATGCACACGCCGTGTATGAGACAGACTTTATCGAAGTCAATTTCAATCCA
>JAITIA010000132.1 GCA_031279695.1 Prevotellaceae bacterium
AATTCTGAAAATCTTTTCTGGCAAAAAAATTCACGGTTGAGAAGGGATTGTACAGACGGTGAACGCCGTCAAAACAGAAACCGTCGTAGTAATTACGCATTTTTTCGAGCAGTTCGTCGGTTGTAATTTTAAACTTCTTTGCCGTTGCTTCGATATATTCGGGAAAATATTTCACGATTTCCTTTTTAGTAAGTCCACACATTTCGCCGTATTCTTCGTCCATCGAAATATCTGCCGGATTGTTCAATCCCGAAAAAACGCCGAATTTGGCGAATTTGCCTATGCCTGTGATAAATACAAAACGGATATATTCGTCATAAGATTTGATTTGTATATAAAAATCACGCAGTATTTCGCGAATTTTTTCCGCACGCTCTCTGTCATTAACATATTCATTATAAGGCTTATCGTACTCGTCGAGCAAAACAACAACTTTTGAATTGTATTTGCGACAAGTATTTTCAATCAATTCACCCAAAAGATTGCCGGGTATGGAAATATTCGACAATTCAACATCCAGATTTTTAGCGATTTTACGTACAGTAAACAGCATCGATTCGCGCATTGTGTCTGTTCCCGAACTTGTGCTTACAAGGCTCATATCGAGCCGTATAACCGGTGATGTGCGATAATTCGCACGGTTCATAAATTCTTCGGCGGCAAGTCCCTCAAAAAGTTCTTTTTTGCCGGAAAACATTGCCTCGAAAGTCGATATTGTCAGCGATTTGCCAAAGCGTCGCGGACGGGCGAAGAAATATATTTTGCCGGTATCGATTAATTTAACTAAATATCTGGTTTTGTCCACATAAATGTAATTTTCATTGCGGATTTCTTCAAATGTCTGTATGCCTATCGGCAATTTTTTTAGTTTCGTTTCCATTGCATCTTGCTGTTAAAAAATCGCCGCAAAGGTAAGCATTTTTGTTTGTTTGACAAAATGGCTTGTCGGAGATTAACTTGCATCAACGCATTTTCAAACTGCTGTTTTATAGCATTGTTTGCATTTCACAATTATTTTTCTTTCTGCGGGTTTGAGGCAGAAACCTCTGTCAATCTGCTCAATCGAGCCGGCGAGACATTCGACCGAATAGTCGAAATTGCGATACGAGGCGTTTATCTGTTTTCCGTCGATTGAGCGGAAGGGCAGTTCGGCGTTTTCAGCGGCTTTCATTTCAAGCATCCAAGATTTTGTTTTTCCGGTTGTTACGCATTCTACTTCAAAGCGGTCTTCGTAGAAAACAATTCGGAACAAATCGCCGGCAAGCGTTGCAATTTCTACCTGCAAAACATTGTCCGAAAGTTCGGTAATCGCCGGATTACCATCTGTTGTCAGCCTTGCGCCATGTTCGTCGGTCAGCCTCATGCCGGCAATGTCGGTTGCCGTACTCCACACAAAACCATCAACAAGAGGCAGAGTGGAATAGATGCATTGCGTCGATGTTCCGGCTTTGGTCAGATAGTCCGATTCCATGCGTTCGTCGAACAGGTGGACGTCGCGAAAATGGAACTGTTCTTTGTTCCACAGCAAGTTGGCGCGATAGAAGCGGCTGTTGTACCAGACTGTTTTTCGACCCTCATTTTTATGGTCGGTGAGCGCGGTAACAGCCGTAGCGGGGGTCAGAGGATATTGATTTTTAAAGTTTTGTCCTGAGGTTTCGAGCGTTTCGACGCTGATTTTTCCCTGCCGACGCAGCGAATCGACGAGCGGAATTTGTATGTTCAGCCCTTTCTGCATGTTTTCCCAGAGAAACGAATTTTCCTGACCCACCTGTATGTAGTTAAATGCCAGACAGGGGCGATTGACCATGTTGTCGAAAAACCATTCGACCCACTGGCGCTTTTCACCTCCGTTGCGACATGCCGGCTCAAGTGTCAGCACCCATTGCGCCATGCTGCCCAAGCCGCAGTCGTACTGATAAACGGGGTCGCTGCCCAACATGCGGAATACCGGCACGGGGATTTGTCCGTCAGCGGTTTGCGCTGGCATATAAGCGTTTCGACGACTTGGATAATATGCCTGATTCCAGTAACCTCCCCAAAGCGTGTATCCGTCGGTGCCAATCTGGTCTTTGCAGTTGCACGAGGCGCTAATTTTGTATCTGTCATACATATACGCCAATGTGTGGGCGTCGATAAACCACGAGCCAACCGAGGCGGGATATTTTCCGAATATCGAGCGGAATTTCTCCATATACACATCTACCAGTTTCTCACGTTCCTGTGGCGAGTATCCTGTGGCGAAACCCACATCGGCGTGCCAGTCCCACGGGTATCGTCCGCGCCATTTCATTCCTGCCGCTTCCACGTGTGGCTGAGTGATTTCCCACCATGCGCCAACTTCCGAGCCAGCAACGGTTTCGTTTTTCAGCAGTTCCTGATATTTGGGATTAATCAGAGCGTCGTACTGCAAGAGAAAAGTGCCGGGTAAATCGTACTGTTTCAGTTGCTTTACCTGTTCAACAACGGTTCGATAAAGCATTTCTTCGCTCACATGTCCTTCGCCTGAGCCGGTTGCTGCCTGCGCCATCCGCGGTTCTACCTGACGGATAAAATTGACGATATTGACAATACGCGGCGCATCGTTTTTTGCCTGTTTTTCCTTTCTGACATCGCAGCTCGACGCCGCAAATAACAGCGGAACAGCAATACAAATCAGCATGTTGATATTCTTATTCATTTGTTTATACATATTAAAAAACGCCGCAAAGTTACATAAAAATTATGATTTTTGTGATTGTCTGGATTAATTACGATACAGTCTCAGCCGATGGCAATCAGGCAATCACAGTTCATACAATGCCGCCGCAGGCATTAATCGCTAATCATTAATCACTAATTTTTCTGCGGCATACTGTTGCTTTGAGCAGTTTTTCGCGTATTTTGATATAGATTTCCGTTCCGGGGCTGGCGTATTCGGGTTTGACGTATCCCATTCCGATGCCAATTTTGCGGCTTGGCGACATTGTCCCTGAGGTAACTTCGCCTGTCGGCTCGCCGTTTTCGTTGCAGATTTGGTAATGTTGACGGGGAACGCCGCGGTCGATCATGTCGAAACTGACAAGTTTGCGGGCTACGCCTTCTTTCACTTGCCGTTCGAGCAGGGTTTTGTCGATAAAGTCTTTTGAATCTTTGAATTTCACTATCCAGCCCAAACCGGCTTCGACAGGCGAGGTTGTGTCGTCGATATCGTTTCCGTAGAGGCAAAAGCCCATTTCCAGTCTCAGCGTATCTCTTGCGCCCAAGCCTATTGGTTTGATCCCAAATTCTTTACCGGCGTCGATAACGGCGTTCCAGAGTTTTTTTGCCTGAGTGTTGGGAATGTATATTTCGCAGCCGCCGGAGCCGGTGTAGCCTGTTGCGGAAAGAAGCACATTGTCGATGCCGGCAATCTTCACGTTGTTAAAGGAATAATAGGGCAAATCGGTGATGGCATCGGCGGTTATTTTCTGCACAATTGCCATTGCTTTGGGACCCTGAACGGCGAGCAGCGCTGTTTCGTTGGAGGCGTCGCAAAGTTCCTCGCCCGCTGTCAGCCCGAATTTTGGAGCAATTGCGCAGAGATGATCCCAGTCTTTTTGAATATTTCCTGCATTGACAACCAGCATCCATGTACGGCTGTCGATACAGTAAATCAGCAAATCGTCCACAATTCCGCCTTTACCGTTTGGCAGGCACGAATATTGCACTTTGCCGGGCGCAAGAGCGGCAAGGTCGTTGGTTGTAACATACTGCAAAAAGTCGAGTGCCTTGTCGCCTCTGACCCAAAATTCACCCATGTGGCTGACGTCAAAAATACCGGCTTTTTCTCTGACGGTAATATGTTCGTCGTTTATTCCCGAATATTCGACGGGCATGTTAAATCCTGCAAAAGGCATCATTTTAGCCCCAAGTTGAAGGTGAAATTCGGTAAATGCTGTATTTTTCATTCAATAGATAAAGAAATATTTTTGTTTGATTATAAATCCTGTTTGCCGTATCGATAAAAACAGAGGGCACAACAGGCGGCGATATATATCAGGGTTGCAGCGAGATAGACTGTTTCCGGTTTGGGGTCGGCAATAAAGGAAAATATTTGTCTGTCGGGCGCTGTAATCAGATGGTCGCAGGAGGCGAGCGGCAACATGTCGCTTATGGCTGATGCGTCAAATTTTTTGCCGAGTTTATATTCGAGAATATTTTCAAATATCAGCGAATAGACAACAAAAACGCTGAGCGACAGGATGGAGCGTTTGATTATCAGGGCAAACAGGAATGCCAGACTTAAATACATTACTGCCTGAACAAAATAAAATACCATATATTTCATTGCGGCAAGCGAAAAGGGAGAATTGTCGAAAGTTCCTATAAGAAAGGCAATTAGATATACGGCAATGGTTGTAAACAGAGCGATAGCCACCACAAGCATAAGTTTTGTGGCGATATACTGTTGTCGCGTCATTCCGTCGATAATATTCTGACGGTGTGTTTTATATGTATATTCGGCGCAGGTGTGCATGATGATTATCATGGCAGGAATGGTGAAAATAAATCCGCAGACAAAAGAGACGAGCGAGTATGCCAGCATCTCCTCCGGAATGGATAGTAGTTTGCTCATCATTCGAGCATTTCCGCCGTTTGTTTTCATAATCACATAATCGACTACGCTTATGGTGATTAGCAGCAGCAGAACGAGGGCGAGAAATTGGCGGTTTGTGCGCAGTTTGAGAAATTCTATTGATAACAGTCGTAACATATTTTTCGGATGTATTTATTTAGTGATTTCCAGAAATTTTGATTCAAGATTTTTTGATTTTGCCACCAGCCGGTCGAGCACAATACCTTTGTCGAAACAGTATTGATTTACCTGCATTGCAGTCAGTTCGCCTTTATGGTGGACGATTGTGAGCAGCCCGTCGGCGCGGTTTGTTTCCAGCGCCTGCGGCAGTTTTTTGAGAAGCGTTTCCAGCGCGTCCAAATCGTCGGAATGGACTTCGATAAATGCTGTTTCCTTTTGTTCGCCGGTAAAATTATCTGCGGCGGCGGTTGTTTTGCGTCGCAGAGCGCCGTCGACAGAGCCGGAAGCCAGCAGTTTACCCTGTTTGAGAATGGCAACATGAGTGCAGACTTTTTCGACCTCGTCGAGCAAATGGCTGGCAAGAATCACGGTTTTACCTTCGGCGGCGAGTTGTTTTATCAGTTGCCGGATTTCGGAAATGCCTTCGGGGTCAAGCCCGTTGGTTGGCTCGTCGAGAATTACTATCGACGGGTTCGACAGCAGCGTCGAAGCAATTGCCAGCCTCTGTTTCATGCCCAGCGAAAAGGTTTTGAAGTGGCTGGATTGCCGTTCGATGAGACCGACCTGACGCAAAACGATTTCAATTTGCGCGGGGTCGCACTTTTTGATTTTTGCTACTATTTCGAGATTTTTACGAGCCGAAAGATAGGGATAAAAGTTTGGTGTTTCGAGCAGTACGCCCATGTCCCGACGGATTTCGTTTACCGGTTGCGCCCCGTCGTAAAACATATAAGTTCCGGCGGAAGCCCTCAACACATCGGTAACGATACCCAGAAGTGTGGTTTTTCCGCTGCCATTGGGTCCCAAAATTCCAAAAACAGTGCCTTTTGGAACGGTAAACGATACATCCTGCAAGGCGGTAACCGTTCTGTAATGTTTAGTTATTCCATTTAATGTCAGTACATTCATAATATTCTTATTATATACATCCTGTCAAAACAGGGTTATTTTTCGAGCCGCAAAATTACATAAAAATCCGATATTCCAAGCGCGTAAGATAAAATCGGCTAAATCTTTTTTTGAGGTGCTATATTTATTTAGTGTCCGTCCGAAAACTCGAATACACGCAATCGCCGTCCCGTCAGGGACGGAATGTGAAATTTGTTGATTTAAAGTGCAGT
>JAITIA010000172.1 GCA_031279695.1 Prevotellaceae bacterium
AGAAATTGAGATGAGCGCGAGTAGTTTGCCTTGAACGATGTCGCTTCGTTGAAAGCATAAACCAAGCCTGCACGCGGCTCGATTGTCCAATAATTATTGAAAAAATCGCCCGACGAATAATGATTGAACACAGGATTGCCGCGACTGTCATATATGTTTGCAAATACTTTACCCGGTCCGACGTTTTGGAAAAGCGCTGCACGAAGTCCGTATCTCAGTGTAATTCTGCTGCTTATTTTCTGCTCGTTGCCTGCATATATTGCCCAATTGACTGCCTGCGAGTGCGGTAGATATACTCCGTAATCTTCTTTGTTGATTACAGCCGTAGCATCGCCCGGATGAAATACGTGATAAATTGCTGATATTCCGAATTTAAAAGTACTGTTGGAATTGGCAAGCCAGGTGAAATCGCTTTTCAGTCCCCAATCGTAAGTCTTTGCAATCCAGTTGCCAAGTAGCGATTCGTTTGTGCTTCCGATATTATAATTGTACTCGCTGTTGGTCGCCGTGAGATTCATGAAAAATTTCTCCGAAAACAGGCTGTTCCATCGCAGAGTTAATGTTCTGTTTCCGAAGTTCATGTACATGTTTTCGTTTTTAAATTTGTCCTTGCCGTCGTAAGCCGAAACAAAGAGACGGTTTTTGGCATTGATGCGCCAGTTTATTTTTCCATTTAAGTCGTAGAAATACAGTTTAACGTCGCGGATATCCTTGTCCGGCATCATTTTAAGAAACAAGTCGGCGTAAGTTCTGCGTCCCGCGCCGAAAACCGACAGATTCTTGCCTATCGGCGCTTCAATCGCCAGTCTGCTTGATATTGTGCCGATTCCTCCTGTGCCTGTAAATTTGTTGGCTGACAACTCGTGCGAACTCACTGCAAGCAGCGACGAAAGCCGTCCACCGTAAATGGGCGGAATATCACCCTTGTAAAGTTTCAAATCCTCCACTGCGTCGTTGTTGAACACCGAAAAGAAACCCATCAGATGCGATGCGTTGTAAACCGTTGCTTCGTCGAACAATATCAGATTTTGGTCGGGACTGCCGCCGCGCACGCTGAAACTCGATGAGCCTTCGGACGTTGCCTGTACTCCGGGTAACATTCGTATGGCTTTCAGAATGTCCACTTCGCCCATAAGTGCAGGAATAAGTCGTATTTGCTTAATTTGCAGTCTTTCAATTCCTGTTTCGCTGCGCGTAACATTGACATTCGTTTTTTCTGCCGACACAACAGCCGCATCAAGACTGGCGCTGACGGGCGCCAAGGCAAAGTTCATCACTGTGTTGTTCTGCACATTGACGATAACTTCCTTAGTTTTGTAACCGACAAAAGATATGCTGATACGATGCTCGCCTGCAAGAAGTTGAAGCAGATATTCGCCATTCCGCGAAGTTTCAACTCCGACAGCCTCTTGCTTGAGGTAAACCGAGGCGCCGGATAATCTTTCCGAAGTCAAACTGTCGGTTACTGTTCCCTGCAACTTCACTTTAATCTGAGCATTAACTTGTAAAATCGACAATGCGAACGCAAGAACCGTAAACAGAATCTTTAAATATTTTAGAACGATATTGTACAAAACAGTGAACGATTTTATGTTTTAAAACTCAAAATCATCCAAATCCACTTCCTGTTTTTTGTCTTCGGGAGGCTCCTGTGCAACAAGATGTACGGGATTACCTTCGATGTACATTGCCGTCTGTGGAACAACAGGGCAGATATATTCGCAGCCGCCGCAACCGATGCAAATATTTGGGTCGACTTCGGGGATGCGCAATATTTCCTTGTATTCCACCATACTTATGGCTTTTGTCGGACAATGTTCCGAACATGCGCCGCAGTCGGTGTCGTCGGTATATACAACGCATAATTCCTTGATAAAATTGACTTTGCCTATTTGCGTGAGTTTCTTTTCTTCTGTTGTCAGCGTAATCAGGGCGGTGTTTGGACAGATTTCGGAGCAAACGGTGCACTCGAAATTGCAGAAATTTGTTTTATAATCCATTACCGGCATCATTATTCCCGCAAGTCCATACTGCATGAACGCCGGTTTCAGTGTCTGCGTGGGACACTGCGATATACACAAATGACAGGCAGTGCATTTGCTCAACAAATGTTTCAAACTTTGCGCTCCGGGAGGCGTTATCGGATTTGTCTTTTTGTACGCCGGTTTGGGGTTCAGTTCCTGCGCCTTGCTTACGACGGCAGCGCCTGCAACGACAATTGCGCCGGTTACAAAGCGGCGTTTCGACACATCCACGCTCGACGTAATAGCCTTGTTCGTTTTGTCTGCATCAAGCTTGTTGGACGATGTTTGTGTTTGTTGTCGAGAGGTTTCGGATTTCCGGAAGGACTTGTAACCGATGGCTCGACGATTGCAAACATCAATACAGTTATAGCAGGTTACGCAACGGCTGAAATCAAGTGTGCGGTTTTTGCTGTCGATACATTGCGATTTGCAACGCATGGCGCACAGTCCGCAACTGTTGCACGACACGGAATCGAGTTTCAATTTGAATATCGAAAAACGCGAAACCAGACTGAGCAGTGCGCCAACGGGACAAACTGTATTACAGAATAATCGTCCTCGTACTGCCGCCATAAAGCCAACCGTCAAAAGTACAAAAATCGAAAAACAGAACGAAAAGACTTCAAACGATTTGGGACTGACATGATACAGCGATTCGATACCGGCTGTCGAGAGCAAATTGTTAAATTCCAGATAAATCAATCCGAATATATTTTTTGCTATTCTTCCGAAATTGCTGTACGGGTCGAGCCAGACGAGAGCGGCGGAAAATCCAAATATCGTGCACACTGTAACTACGGCAAGTATCGAATACCACAAAATATTAAACGGGGCGCCGTATTTATATTTTCTGCGCTTGTTTTTCTTTTTGCCGATTTGCGACAGGCGAGTTATGAAATCCTGCAAAATACCGAAAGGACATATAGCCGAGCAGTAAACGCGCCCGAAAAGCAAGGTCAGCAAGATAAAGAAAATCAATATTGCTGCCGCGCCCATTACTATCGTGCCACTGACTATTAGATGCAGCGTTGCCGGAGCAATCTGAAAATGGGGCAACCTCCGCAACACCAGAATTTCCGTATGGCTAAAATCCACAAACAGAAAAGTAAACGATAGAATTATCACTGTCGCTATTGTGATGCGAATGATTCTGAGAGTAGATTTCTTCTTAACTTTCATTTCGTCTTGATTTTATGTACTACTTGTGTTTTAATTGATTACAGGATTTTAAATCCGCATAATTTGCAAGCGTCTTTAAGCCATCTATCTTAAAAGTCAAATTTTAATATTAAGTTGTTGGATTTTAAATCCGCTCAAAATGAAATGCAAAATTAAAACAATTTTTGTTATGACAATATGAATTATCAATTATGGCGAAATATTAAATTGCGGTGTTCAAATAACCGCAGGTCGCTGACCTGTGGTTATGAAAATTACGCCCTTCGGGCTAATAGCACCTCGAAAAAAAATTTAGCCGCGACCGCTCAGTTTACAGTCAAATAGAAAATCTTTGCTACATTTGCAGAAATATTCGGCATAAGGATATCTTGCGAAAAAGACGTCAATAAAGTTGATTCAAGTAAGAGCAAGCCTGTCCGACAGTCGAATATCGAATGTAACATCAAAAAAAACGTATATAATTTATTGATTTATGAAAGCCATTGTTCTTGCCGGCGGTTCGGGTACGCGCTTGTATCCGATTACAAAGGGAGTATCGAAACAGATACTGCCCATATACGATAAGCCAATGATT
>JAITIA010000186.1 GCA_031279695.1 Prevotellaceae bacterium
GGATATTTTCATTATCAAAAACATCGCTTTTATACAATAAAAATCAATTACATTCGCTGGACTCAGGCGTGGATGTTTCTTGCCTTCAGTCATTATTTTCTACATTCCGAAACAGTAAATCCGCATTGCTAATGAAGTAAAAATCAAATATTATTTTAAAATCTACAAGAAGATACACAAAAATGTGTATCTTTGCGCAATTTTTTAAAGTAAAAACGGGATGAAATATTTGAACGAATTCCATAAATTGAAAATCTTCAACAAAAAAAAGGTTGTTGATTTGACGGGCGACAAAAATGCGGCAAAGGAAATTTTGCGGAGGTACAAAAAAAGGGGATTTATTTCGCAAGTCAAACGCGATCTGTATGTTGCCAACGATTTGGCAATTGCAACAAGTATCGCTTCAAAGTTTGAAATTGCGGGAAACATTACACCAAGTTCATATTTGTCGTATCATGCGGCATTAGAATATTACGGCTTTGCGCATCAGGTGTTTTATGATATATACGTGTCCTCGCGTGAAAAATTCAGCGACTTTAATTACGACGGAATTGATTACGTTTACTGTAAATCGTCGTCGGAAGTCGGAGTTTTAAATCCGCCGACCGATTCGCTTGTGCGAATCACCGATTTGGAACGGACAATGCTTGACTGTATCGATCGACCGGAATTTTGCGGAGGTATCGAAGAATTGGTACAATGCTTTTCATCAATCACTTATGTTCGAGAAAACAGATTGATGGAATATCTCGTTATTTTCGACAAACAAATTCTCTATCAAAAAACAGGCTTCGTGCTTGGCTTTTTTCGGAAAGAAATGCGATTGAGCGACAGTTTTTTTGCGTTTTGCAAGTCGAAAATCGGAAAAGGAACTGGTTATCTGAGCAATAAAACCGAATCCGACACCTATTTTAAGGAATGGAAACTATGTGCGCCCGAAAATATTTTGTCGTATTTGGAGCAGGGAGGCTTGGCGTATGTATAATTACAGCAAGCGATTTTTGGAAACGGTGGCGAGCGAAACAGGTTTTATTCGCGACAATCTGGAAAAAGTTTTTCGCCTTTGCGATATTCTTCAATACATCAATAAAGAAGAAATCTTTGTCGATAATCTGGCTTTGAAAGGCGGTACGGCAATCAATCTCATGGTTTTAGACATGCCGCGTTTGTCGGTTGACATCGACTTTGATTTTACGAAAGAATGTGGACGCGAAGAAATGTTCGAGACACGAGAACAAATTAATGAAACCCTGTTGAATTTCATGTATGCGCAGGCTTATGCCCTAAGTCCGAATACAAAAAATCCACATTCGCTTGATTCGTGGGTATTCTATTTTCAAAATGCAGGCGGAAATCGCGACAATATCAAGGTTGAAATCAATTATTCGATGCGAAACCATGTTTTTCCGTCCCTGAAAAAGAAAATAAACATCGACTTCCTGAATTTCAGGGATGAAATAACGACTTTATCCACGCTCGAACTGTTTGGAAGCAAGTTGAGCGCACTGATTTACCGTAGCGTTCCGCGCGATTTGTACGATGTAAACAACATGCTTAAATACAATATTTTCAACGACTGTGAACGGGAGGTTTTGAGGAAAACTGTGATTTTTTACCTTGTTGTTGGAGGCTATTATGGTAAGATAGACTGGGATTACGCGAAAATCAAAAATATGAATTTCACTGTTATTCGTCGAGGATTAATCCCGCTTCTCCGCAAAACCGAACATTTTGATTTTGAATCCGCAAAAACCGCAGTTTTAAATTATCTGCATGATTTAATGAAATTAACTGACAGCGAAAAACTTTTTATCGAAAATTTTAATAGCGGAATATACAGTCCCAAACTGCTTTTTGATGATTATCAAATTGTGAAACGCATTGAAAATCATCCAATGGCTTTATGGAAAATCGAACAAATATAACAAAATTGTTGCACTTTTGCCAACGATTATAAATAGTGTCCGTCCATAAAGTCGGAATATGTATAAAAAGCGTATCGTAATTCGTATTTCATAATATGAATATCGTATTGTTTCCCTAAAAGAATTACGAATTACGAAAAATATGTAAAAGCCCCTCGGTTACACGAGTACCCGGTACCCGCTGTTCGGACAAGGTTCTACCTTGTCCGCTCTATCCACGCAGGCTTTGCCTGCATCTTTGCTTTGCCAGCAGGCACAGCCTGCCAAGATACACCGGACGAGGCACAGCCTCGTCCGAACAGGCATAAATAATTCGTGTCCGAAAACCCGAAAACCCATTAAATCAGCAAATTTCCACATTCCGTCCCTACGGGACGGCGGTTACGAGGTTGGGCTTGCGTTTTCTACCAACATTCCGTCCCGCAGGGACGGCGATTGCGTGTATCCAAGTTTTCGGACATACACTAATGCGTAATGCACAAATTATAATTCATCAATCGTAAATCATAATTCATGCAAATACCAACCATTAATTTTCTTTCCATTCCCGTTGCCGCTCTCACCATGCGTCAAACGCTGAAAATCATCGATGAAGCCATTCGTAACGACAGACACATTCATCACGTTGTAATCAATGCGGCGAAAGTTCTCGCCATGCGCAAAAACCAACAGTTGCACAACAGCGTAACAGCCTGCGATTTAATCAATGCCGACGGTCAGGCTATTGTTTGGGCGGCGCGTTTTCTGGGGCAGCATTTGCCCGAGCGGGTCGCAGGGATTGACCTGATGGAAAATCTGGTTGAAATGGCTCATCAAAAACACTATAAATGTTTCTTTTTCGGCGCTAAAGAAGCAGTCGTGCGCAAAGTTGTTGATATTTATTCGGAACGATACGGACAGGAAATTATCGCCGGTTATCGAAACGGCTATTATGCTCGTAAAGAAGAAGAAACGATTGCACGACAAATCGGCGAAAGCGGAGCAAATATTCTTTTCGTTGCCATTTCGTCGCCCCAAAAAGAACTGTTTCTCAATGCTTTTAACCATATTTTGCAAAACATAAATTTCACCATGGGCGTAGGCGGCAGTTTCGACGTTGTGGCGGGCGTTGTCGAGCGTGCGCCCCGCTGGATGCAGAACACCGGCATGGAATGGCTGTTCCGGCTTGTTCAGGAGCCACGTCGCATGTGGCGACGCTATTTAATTGGAAATATTCAATTTATCCGACTAATATTTATAGAAAAATTCAAAAAAACAACATGAAAAAAATTCTTCTCATTTTCGGCACCCGTCCCGAAGCCATCAAAATGGCGCCATTGGTCAAGGAATTTCGGAAATATCCGGAGCAGTTCGAGACCAAAGTCTGCGTTACCGCACAGCACCGTCAAATGCTGGATCAGGTGCTGGAATTTTTTGAAGTCGCGCCCGACTACGATTTGAATCTGATGCGTCCGGGTCAAAATCTGTATCAGCTTACTGCCGATATAATTACGGAACTCAAACCTGTTCTGGAAACCTTCCGACCCGATTATGTTTTTGTGCATGGCGACACAACCACGTCCACCGTTTCGGCTCTGGCGTCATTTTATGCCGGAACCTGTATCTGCCACATCGAAGCCGGTTTACGCACATACAACAAACATGCGCCTTTTCCCGAAGAAATAAACCGGCAACTGACCGGTCGTATGACCGACATTCATTTTGCGCCCACAGCCGGAGCACGAGCCAATCTCCTGTCGGAGAAAGTTTTTGGACAGGTAGAGATAACCGGCAACACGGTTATTGATGCGCTTTTTTTCGCTACCGAAAAACTGAAAAACTACTCCGACGCCGAAATCGAAACTTTAAAAAACACCGTCGATTTCTCGAAACGCATTATTTTGGTTACCGGACATCGTCGTGAAAATTTTGGCGACGGGTTTATTCATATTTGTCAAGCCCTGCTGGAAATCGCTCAAAATCCGGATGTTGAAATTCTCTATCCCGTACATTTGAATCCCAATGTGCAAGCGCCTGTCCATTCGTTACTGGAAAACGTGAACAACATTCGGCTCATTGCGCCTTTGGCGTATCCCGCTTTTGTGTGGCTGATGGAAAAATCGTATCTGATATTGACCGACAGCGGTGGTATTCAGGAAGAAGCGCCAAGTTTGGGCAAGCCCGTACTGGTGATGCGCGAAACCACCGAGCGCCCCGAAGCGGTGGAAGCCGGAACGGTTAAATTAGTTGGTACCGACAGAGATAAAATCGTATCGGAAACCATTCGCCTTTTGCAGGATGCACAATATTATGCCGACATGCAAAAAATACATAATCCTTACGGCGACGGGCGAGCCGTGCAACGAATTGTGGAAATCATTAAAAATCATCATAAAATATGAAAGCAGTATTCATGGGGCTGGGTTATATCGGACTGCCCACGGCGGCTGTTGCCGCAAGCAAAGGAATTGAAGTTGTTGGAGTTGACGTCAATCCTTCGGTGGTGGAAACCATCAATCGGGGAAAAATTCATATCGTAGAGCCGGAATTAGACAGGATAGTAAAGGAAGTGGTTGAACGTAAAAGTCTTCGGGCGAGCCTTCAACCGGAAACGGCAGACGTTTTTCTGATTGTAGTTCCCACACCTTTCAAGCAAAATCATCGGGCAGACATTACTTACGTGGAAGCGGCGACCCGCACCGTTATACCATATTTAAACGCTGGCAATCTGTTTATTATCGAATCCACTTCGCCAGTGATGACTACCGAAAAAATGGCAAATCTGATTTTTCGCGAACGTCCTGAATTAAAGGATAAAATCTACGTCGCCTACTGTCCCGAGCGCGTTCTGCCGGGCAACGTGATTTACGAATTGGAAAACAACGACCGGATTATTGGCGGCATCGACGCCGCCTCGTCGGAAAAGGCAATGGAGTTTTACGACCGTTTTGTGAAGGGCAATCTGCACAAAACCAATTCCCGAACGGCGGAAATGTGCAAACTGACGGAAAATTCGTCCCGCGACGTGCAAATCGCTTTCGCCAACGAACTGTCGATCATTTGCGACCGGAACAAAATCAACGTCTGGGAACTGATTGAGTTAGCCAACAAACATCCCCGCGTAAATATTCTCTCGCCCGGCTGCGGAGTTGGCGGACACTGCATTGCCGTTGATCCATGGTTTATTGTGTCCGACTATCCCGAACAGGCAAACATCATCAAGCAGGCACGCGAAATCAATGATTACAAGGCAGATTGGTGCGCAAATAAAGTAGTTGAAGCCTGTCATGATTTTGAAATGAGAAACAGCCGCCCACCAACGGTCGCCTGCATGGGCTTGGCTTTCAAGCCGGATATCGACGATTTGCGCGAATCGCCTGCCAAATACATTGCATCGCGCATTTTGTCGGAAGCGCGAGCGGAAGTGCTTGTTGTCGAGCCAAATATTGCAAGTCATGCAACATTCCGCCTTGTCGATTGCGAACAGGCGTACCGTCAGGCAGACATCGTAGTATGGCTGGTACGACACAGAGAATTTTTGTCCTTGTCGAAACAAAACAACAAAATTGAACTGGATTTTTGCGGA
>JAITIA010000008.1 GCA_031279695.1 Prevotellaceae bacterium
TATTCAATTATTCAATTATTCAATTATTCAATTATTCAATTATTCAATTATTCAATTATTCAATTATTCAATTATTCAATTATTCAATTATTCAATTATTCAATTATTCAATTATTCAGTTATTCAGCCAGATAGACAAAAAAACAGGGGCTGCCTCAAAAATCAGACAGCCCCCGAATAGCATTTTAAACTTTATGCAGGATTGATTGCTCCGGTCGGGCAAGCATCTGCGCAGGTACCGCAGTCGGTACATAGCTCAGGATCAATCGAATAAATATCTCCCGGAGAGATTGCCTCAACGGGGCATTCATCGATACAAGTTCCACAAGCGGTACAATCTGTTCCTATTTTATACGCCATATTTATAAATAATTTAATTAAACATTTTGCAAATGTAGTTGAAAAACCGATACCCTCCAAATTTATTTAAAAAATATTGTTCTTTTTTTGTTCAATCAGAGCAAAAAATCTACTTCCAAGTATTGATAATAAGCATAATATCGATATAAAAAATCTAATCGACAATGATGTAAAAAAATTTCCCGACAAGGGTATTTTGGACTGCCAAAACAGAAAATTGCGACGATTTTTTGCTGATTTCGGTGGGCAGTGATTAGTGATTAGTGATTAGTGATTAGTGATTAGTGATTAGTGATTAGTGATTAGTGATTAGTGATTAGTGATTAGTGATTAGTGATTAGTGCCTGCGGCGGACAGGCTGGGACGGAAAGTCCCACAGGGACGGGTGGTTCGGCGTCCGCAATATCCTGACCGGCAAACACCGTAGAGACGCACGGCGTGCGTCTCCTCAACGAAAAATATAACAGCGCCGGCGTGGCAAACATCCTTCGCAGAGACGCACGCCGTGCGTCTCTACATCGACGCAGAAAATCATCTAAATCACCCTGAAATCACAGTTCAGACATTGCGGCACAAAAAAAGGACCGGAGATTTCTCTACCGATCCTCTTCCTATGAAAGGTCTCAACTTAAATAATTTATAATAATCCTACTTTTAAAAAGTCTTTGTTTTTTTAGAAACAGAATCCTACTTTAATTGAGGGCGTTTGGCGCAGAAACGAGAACGCATGATTGTCGGACGACAGGAGTTTCATGCCCACTTGCGGGCGCTCGCTGTAAACCGAATAGTGGTATGAGAGCGGACGGATGTCCACGCCGGCAAACCAGTTGCGTGTGAAAAAATAATCTACGCCTACGACGGGCAGGAGGCGGAACGAATATGCTTCGCCTACTGCGGCGCCCATATACCGCTCGTCGTCGGGTGCATTTTGCGCTATGCGTCCGTAAGCGAAGCCCACTTCGGCGCCTATGCGCAGATACAGTTTGTTGACGGCGGTTGGGATGTAGCGATCTACGCCGGCGGCAACGGTATATTGCAGGTTATCGCTGCCTACCACTGCGTTGTATTGGGGTAGTTCGCCCGACTGGGGCGGCAGCGTGCCGCCTCCGGGGTTTTGGACTGTTCCTGTTACCTCGTTGTAGGCAGGGCTGTGCGAGAAGTACAAGCCGCCGCCAAGTTTCAGCGCCCACTGCTCGTTGATAAACCACTTGCCTTCGAGGTCAAAGGTAGGCTTGTTTTTAAACCAGCCTTCCATTGGCGCTGCTAAGGTGTAGCCGTCGAGGTTGGGAGCCGGTGCTCCGTGACCGATATAGGAACCCGAGCCGAAGTTGAGCGCTACCGTAAACTTGTTCTTTGACGGTCCCGCTTCGCCGCTCTGCTCCTGCGCCACGCCTGCACAGACAAACGACAGAAACATTGTTATTACTATTAATCTTTTCATTTATAGCCGTTTTTTTAGGAAGTCCCGTCCCCCCGTTGGTGGTGGTTGGTTGTGCGGGGGTACGGAAGTTTCCTCTATTTGTTTTACTTTTGAAAATAATTACTCTGCGTTATTATTTTACTTTTTTAGTTTGAAGCCGCATCAATATAGCTCTTCAAGGCGTCTGCCTGCTTTTGCAATTCGACATTTTTATATTGCAGATTTGCAATATATCCTTTATATCGCTCTATCTCCGACTGATAAGAGGCTAAATAATTGCTTTGACCAAGATAACGAAGCGGATCTGTATTATATTTCGCCAAATTGTTTTCAGCAATTTTTAAAGATGTCTGTAAATTCTTTACATTGTTTTCCGCGTTTGATATGTTGGTTTTTATCTGTGCAACAGTCCGAGTGATAGACTCATGATCAGAATTCGGCTGATAATTCACATCATACAGAACTTCAATTATGTCTAAATCACTCAGAATACCTTCAGCTTCGGTAATCAATGCATTAAAATCGGTATAAATTTTATCTTTCGCATCAGCAATCTCTTGCTTTGCCTGATAATCTTTCAATGCAATATCAATAGCATTCACATACTGAATGCCTGTATTGTATCTTGCAAGCAGTTCATTGATACCAACAAGCTGTGCTTTATACCCATTCAAGTTATTCTTTGCTGTTAGGAGCGAAGATTGCAAAGATGTTACAACATTATATACTTGATTATATTTTCCTTGTGCGGCAGAGAGCCAATCGGCGGAAGTTACTTCCTTGCTGTTGTATGGAGCGCCAGATATTTTTGTTCTCCATTGTGAGAGGTCATAAACAATATTGGTTCCCGATGGAGCAGGTCCTGTATAAGTATAATAAGTAAGATTACCATACGGGAAGGAGAATAAAGAAGTACCTACCGGAGTTCCGTCGGCAACTATCGAATCGTATCTGATTGCATGCCAATAGTACAATGCGCTGTCGGCTTTTCTGAATGATATACTGTCGGTAGCAGTGATTGTGGTTTTACCGGCAACTTTTACAACATTGGCAAGCCAAGCGCTTACGGCATTAGCCCATCCAGTTTCTATTGCAAGCAGTTCTGCTTTTCTTTTGTTAAGAGCGGGCAGAGTATCGGCTATTGCTTTTTCGTAAGCAGCAGGATATTTGCTGTAATAGTTGTTTATATCGCTGTTCAACAAATCTCTGATTGTTTCAAGTTTAGCCTTCGACTGCGCAGGAGCAGTGCCATAATAATGAGATAAAGATTCTCCATTGACAGAATAATAAGTCCACCTGGAATAAGTAGGACTAAAAGTAATTGTTCCGTCGGCATTTACTATTTCATATTGATAATACCAATATTCAAGAGAATCTGACTTGTAGCCGGAAGGAATAGTGTCGGACGTACCGGTTTCCGGATCATCATAGATGCCTCCGTTCCATTCAGCACGTGCTTTGTTATATGTACGACTTGCGGTAATAGCAATCTTGTTTGCATCTTGATATTCATCGTATGCATCTGCTTTCTGCTGTTTCAGGGCTGCAATTGCAACTTTCTGATCATCAATATTCTGTTGTAGTTGCTCAACGTCAAACGCCTGCCAAAAAGCAAGTGCGCCTTCAGCTGCCGTAAGATCTGCCTGACGATCAACAATGGTTTTTTCAAGATCTTTACGAGTGGTAAGCGTATCGCGTTCCATATCCAGTTTTGCAGAAGCAATCCGATACTCATAATATTTAACCTCGATTTCATAGCTGGCAATAGAAACAGTGTTACTGGATATCGCGTTTAACAAAGTAATCCAATAGTCAATTTTATTTTGCAATTGTGCGTCTATATTTGCCTTAGCATCCAACTCAGTAAGTTTCAGTTGAGCCAACGCCAATTCAGCCTGGAGTTTAGCATCTGCCAATTGAGCCGCAAAGCCTTCCTGCTGAACTTTCCACGCTTGTTCAGCCTGTTCTGCTGCACGCAAAGCCGCTTCTTTTGCATTTAAAGCCAATTGATAGTTTGTTGCTTCCTTCGCTAACAGCGTTTTCTGCCTTTCAACTTCGACCTTCTGTTTTTCAAGTTCGAGAGCAATTTTTCCAGCCTGAATAGCTGTTTGGTAGGCATTGTCAATAACCTGCGCGTCAGCATTTGCCTGATTAATTGCTGCCATCGCTTTTTGGACTTCAGCCTGTGCCAAGATATACTCAGCCTGTCCTTCTTGGTACTTAGCCTGCGCCTTGGTGAGCTCAGCCTGCGCCTCTTTCTGCTTGATATCGGCTGCAATGATGGCTATTTCGGCTGTTTTGTAGGCTGCATCAGCCTTTAATACATCAGCCTGCGCGTTTTTATAGGCAGCATCAGCGGCTGCCAGAACGCCTTTTGCCGCCGCTTCGGCGTTTTTCAAAGCGGCTTCGGCTTTGAGTTCGTCCGTTTTGGCGTTTCTAATTTTGCCGACACTTTCCGATTCTGTATTGTCGACACAAGATGTGGCGAACAGCATTCCCGCTGCTGCCAGAGTAAAGAAATAAAATCTAAACTTTCTCATAATAATAACATTAAATTTAAAAATAAAAAAATAATTCAAATTAATACTTCGTGATAGTTCGTGTTAAATTTTATGAACGTCTCACAAAATATGTTTTAACGGTGCAAAGGAACGGGGTTTGTTTTGATGCTGCAAATTTTTTTCAACATTTGTAGTGAATAGGGGTTTTTGATGTAATGAACGGGGGTTTTTTGGTAATGAACTTTTCGGGGCTTTGGGGGTTAAAATGAGTTTTTGACGGTTTTTGTTCGATTTTTTGACGGGTTTTTTTGTTAATGATTAGTGATTAACGATTAGTGATTAGTGCCTGCGGCGGCTAAAAGCACAGTAGATGACGCAGATTAGAAGGATTTTCGCAGATTTTTTGAGGGAAATGGGGGGCGGTTGTTGGGGCGGTTGTTGGGGCAAGGTTGTTGGGACGGTTGTTGGGACAAGGTTGTTGGGGCGGTTGTTGGGGCAAGGTTGTTGGGACGGTTGTTGGGACGGTTGTTGGGGCGGTTGTTGGGGCAAGGTTGTTGGGACGGTTGTTGGGGCGGTTGTTGGGGCAAGGTTGTTGGGACAAGGTTCTACCTTGTCCACTCTATCCACGCAGGCTGTGCCTGCATTTGCATCTTTGTTGGCAGGCGCATGTAGAGACGGGGCGCGCCCCGTCTCTACGGAGATTGCGCCGCCCGTTGTCTGAACTGTGATTTTAAGGTGATTTGGGTGATTGTTGTGATTGTTGTCTGAACTGTGATTTTGATGATTTTTGCCGGTTGTTTGCCGCGATGATGCGGCGACGTTGTGCGACGATGCAGGGGCAGGGCGCGCCCTGCCCCTACATCGACGAATGTGTTTGTCGGTCGGGTGTTTGCGCAGACATTAAGGTCGTTAAGGACATTAAGGTGTTTAAGAGCCTCCGCCGCTATCCACGCAGGCTGTGCCTGCATTTGCACCTTTGTTGGCAGGCGCAGCCTGCCACGATAAACCGGACGAGGCACAGCCTCGTCCGAACAACGGGAAATTGCGTCTCCCACAAGTGGGGGAAAGTTTTTCTGGGGGGAAAATTGCGGCTAAATCTTGAAAAATTGTAGTTCGGAGTGCCTGTTTATCTATCAATTAAAATAAAAATGTATTTTATTAAAAAAAACATTGTACTTTTGCACCCGCAAATTGCGAATGATGAACAAGGTTGCCCTCATTGGGGTTAATTGTGAACCAGAGATACGAATTTTAGTATGATTAGACAGGATAAGACATTTAAATTATGGATATTAAACATTTTATATTAATGACATCAACAGGAATACTGCTGGCTGGATGCTCGACCGACAGAGCGCCCGAATTTGCCCCACTGCCTGTGGGCGATAATCCGTTCTTTAACAAATGGGAAACGCCTTTCAACGCGCCTCCCTTCGAGGCTATTAAGCCCGAACATTATTTGCCGGCTTTTGAAGCGGGCATGGCTCATCAAAAGGAAAATATTGCCCGTATCACAGAGCAAAAAGCCGCGCCCGGCTTTGTAAATACCATCGAGGCAATGGAAAACAGCCGCGAACTGCTTACTGCGGTCAGCGCCGTCTTTTTCAATCTCACCTCGGCAAATACCAATAAAGATTTGGAAGAAATAAACCTCAAAATATCGCCCGTCCTGTCGAAACACAGCGACGATATTTATATGAACGCCAAACTCTTTGCCCGCGTCAAAACCGTGTTCGACAATCAGCAAAGGTTCAAACTGAACGGAGAACAGGCAAAATTGCTCGAAAAAACCTATCGCGCATTTATCCGCAGCGGTATCAATCTCGACGCCAACAGTCAGGCGCGTCTCCGCCAGATAAATGAGCGGCTCTCGGCGCTGACCGTCAGTTTCGGGCAAAACCTGCTTGCCGAAACCAACGATTTTGAACTGATTGTTTCCGACAAAACCAACCTCGACGGTTTGCCCGAATCGTCGATCACCGCCGCCGCAATATCGGCAAAAGCAAATGGTTTTGAGGGCAAATGGAGATTTACTCTCCACAATCCCAGCGCAATACCTTTTATGCAGTATGCCTGCAATCGCCGCCTGCGCGAACATGTTTATAAGGCGTATATCAACAAATGCGACAATGGCGACGCTTTCGACAACAACGCCGTAGCCGCCGAAATAGCAACTCTGCGCGCCGAACGCGCCGCCCTGCTGGGCTATGCCAATCATGCCTCATACGTGCTTGAAGAAACAATGGCGAAGGAGCCCGCCGAAGTCAGCGCTTTTCTGCAAAAACTGTGGACGCCGGCGCTTAAAGTCGCTATCGACGAAGCCCGCCAGATGCAGGAACTGCTGGACGGCGAAGGCAAAGGCGAAAAACTTGAAGCCTGGGACTGGCGCTACTGCGCCGAAAAAGTGCGCCGCCAGCGCTATAAACTTGACGCGGAGGCGCTGCGCCCGTATTTTCGGCTCGAAAATGTCCGCAACGGAATATTTGAACTCTGTAACCGCCTCTATGGACTTTCGTTTGAGGAGGTTAAGGACGCTCCGCTCTATCATCCCGAAGCCCTTGCCTTCGAGGTAAAGGAAAACGGAGCGCATATCGGGCTGCTTTATATGGATTTTCACCCGCGCGAATCGAAACGCGGCGGAGCGTGGATGACCTCCTATCGCAAAACCTCGCGGCGCGAAGGCAAACGCATTGCCCCAATTATTTCTATCGTATGCAATTTTACCCGCCCCTCCGACCAAACGCCCGCCCTGCTGACCGCCGACGAAGTGGAAACTTTTTTCCACGAATTTGGACACGCTCTGCACGGACTGCTGGGCGCAACACAATATTACAGCCTTTCGGGAACGTCGGTGCCCCGCGATTTTGTGGAATTGCCCTCGCAGATAATGGAAAACTGGGCTTTTGAAACCGAAATGCTCAAACTGTATGCCCGCCACTACAAAACAAACGAAATTATCCCCGACACTCTGGTGCAAAAAATGAAATCAGCCGCCAAATTCAATCAGGGATTTGCTACGGTTGAATATCTCGCCGCCTCGATACTCGATATGGATTATCATACCCTTGCGGTTGATACAAAACTTGATACACACGATTTTGAGACGCGCAGCATGGACGCCGTGGGGCTGATTAGCCAGATTGCACCCCGCTATCGAACAACATATTTCCAGCATATCTTTTCCGGAGGATATTCGGCTGGATATTACAGTTATATCTGGGCAGAAGTGCTCGACAGCGACGCCTTTGCCCGATTTAAGGAAAGCGGCGATATTTTTAACCGCGAAATTGCAACTGCCTTCCGTAAAAATATCCTCGAAAACGGAGGCACAAAGGACGCTATGGAAATGTATCGCGCATTTCGCGGCGCCAACCCCGACGTGAAACACCTCCTCGTTAAAAGAGGTCTTGATTGATTTTTAACAATTTAAATATACAGAAATGAAAAAAATTATGTTCTATTTTATGGCGATAACGCTTGCTTGGGCAATGCTCGCCTCGTGTAAAAAAAACGACAACCCCGACAGTCAGACGGGGACGCAAACGGTTTTAACTGTTGACGCCGCATCCGCCGCCGCCCGTATCGAACTCGCCGGCAGCGGAAAAGCAACCATCAACTGGGGCGACGGTCAAACAACCGACCTTACCCTAAACTCCTCATCAATAGTTTATGAACACAACTACTCGGCAACGTCGAGCAGTAAAACAATCACCATCGCCGGCGGGCAACTGCGAATGCTGACATGCAGAACAGGTAAATTTACCGCCATCGACACAGGCAAAAATCCCGACCTGACGTATCTCTATTGCGCCGAAAATCAATTGACTTCTTTGGATTTGCGCAATAATCCCCTGCTGGAAATCCTGACCTGCGACAATAACAAGATAACCAATATCGATATAAGCAAAAACAAGGCTCTGAAAGTGTTAAACTGTTCGCAAAACCAACTGACAAGTTTGAATATCGACGGCAACACGGCTCTGACCGACCTGCAATGCGCCGTCAATCAACTGACAAGTTTGAATATCGACAAAAATATCGAATTGCAAACACTCTACTGCGCCGCCAACGAGCTGACAGGTTTAAATACGTCGAAAAATACCAAAATCTGGAGCATAAACTGTTTGACCAACAAAATCGCAGCCCTCGACCTCAGCGAAAACATCAAACTGACGGAAATAAACTGTTCAGACAACCTTCTGACCGCGCTGGACGTCAGCAAAAATACCTTGTTGAATAACATCAACTGCTCCGGCAACCAACTGACGGCGCTCGATGTAACAACAAATATCAAATTGGCAACATTGAACTGTTTCAATAACCAATTCACCGTCAATACTCTGAATGCGCTTTTCGATACCCTGCACTCCGGCGCTATCTCCGGTCTGACCAAACAAATATTCATCGGCGCTAACCCCGGAACATCGGGATGCGACAGAACAAAAGCCACCGGCAAAAACTGGGTAGTAGCGTGAGATTGACGATTTTTGATGTTTGATTGACGATTTTTGATTGACGATTTTTGATTTTTACCGTGGATGTCTGTGACGCTCTGCGGATATCTGCATTCCATTTTGCGGTTTTGAAAAAAACAATTAATTTTGCGGCATAAAAATTAATAAAAAAAGGATAAAAAAATGATCACGACTAAAGAAAAGTACATCAATCCCTACACCGATTTCGGGTTTAAGAAAATATTCGGGACAGTGGCAAACAAGGATTTACTGCTTGATTTTCTG
>JAITIA010000030.1 GCA_031279695.1 Prevotellaceae bacterium
CATGAGCGGAATGATACGATACAGATAGCGCTCATTTTTACGTATATCGGTATCGCGCCAAGCCCAACCTGCCATGAGAGCAGCTGCAAAACTCTGATCAGCAGCATAAAGCGAGACCGTAAAACGCTGTTCGAGTTCCTGCGAGATAGCAACGATGGTCGAAATGCTTACCGGATCGCCTGTCGAGAGCGTAAAATCTTCACCGTAAAGCGCCTGTGCAATAATGGCGGCATAATCGTTCGAGCCGGCAATCGTCTCCCATTCGTCCAAAGGTTTGGCTTTGACGGGAGTGGAATTGAGTTTTTTTATTTCGGGCGCATCCAGAACTTTGCCGTCGCGTACAAGAGTATAGCGCTCAATATCAAATCCATATTTATTTGTATGCAGCCAGAGAGTTGTTGAGGAAGCCGCCCAGCGCAGCAAAACCGTATTCTGCTGTACATTAGCACGAAGACTGAGATAGGCGCTGTCGGATTCCTGTTGTTCCGGCGCTCTATCTATTTCTACATGCTGCTGTTCCTCAACGTTCTGCGCAAAACCAACAAAGGGGAAAAGCAGAATAAAAACTGAGGATACAAATATTATTATAAAACAACGCATCTGTTTATATTAACTTGAATTTATAAACTATTGTAAAACTCAAAAATCCCTGAACTTCCGGCGTTTCCGTTAGGAAATACATAACGAAATTCGACCTCATAAGTCCCTTTTCTGATTTTTGGGAAATAACCACCTATTATATACTCATATTGTTTAGTGAGTTGTGAATTACTGATCAATTTATTTGCGAGTTGCAATCGTAAATCATAAAAATCTCTTTGGTAATATCTCACTAAATCATACCTGTATGGAAAAAGCCTGCTGGCAACGTTATTGAGTATTCCGTTATCTACTTCGGTCAAATATTCTGTCAGTACACCGATCCCTTTTTGAGGTGGAACACCTGCTTCCGATACTTCTCTGTTTTTCAACACTATTACACTCGTGAATAAATTTACCGGATAATTTTTATACACTAAAGGATATATATCTTCTTTATAATAAGGATCGTTAAGTATAGCTTTTCTCTCTATCAATGGTTTATCCTCCGTATAAGAAGTGCCTGATAATTCTTCCACACTAAATGCTTCCCCGCCATTAATCAGATATTTTAAGTAATAATAATTTTCGGAATCATCTCTCCATACGGATGGATTTGTTTTTTTGACTCCATTCAGCTTATCTTTGAACAGTTCATAGCTGCTGGTGGAAAACTCATACGCAAGTCGTGATACGCCGGCGTCGTCGTCGCGGACGGCGTCTATGGCTTGTGCATTGCGCAGACTGACTTCGTTTGCCTCGTCGGAAAGTACTGTATTTCGTCTGTCGCCCACTTCGGTAGCAGCTGTGGCTGTTGTGTTTGTATAACTCAGGACTTCCATTTTATATTTGCTCTTTTTGTCAAGTTGCGGCATAGCGTATTTCAAACAGTTTTTGTCGGCGTCATACACGAATGTAATTGTTTTTCTGTCTGATCCCTTTGTCAGTTTGATTTCATGACGCATATCGGAAGTGAAGAGATATGCCTGTCCCCGTTTCAGCTGTACGTAAGACTCGTTTGTTTCGCCGGTATAGTAATATTGCTGATTGAGAACAGGATAGCAGTACTGTATATTGTTTTCGGGAATACTTGTCGGGGCGTCGCCCGTGCTAAACGCTGTTTCCATGCTTTCTTCGGCAGTTTTGCCCTCTTCAGTAACCGTTTTCCACACATTATTAACATATTCCTCGAATGAAATGCTTACCTTCGCTTTCAGTTCCGTATGCGGAGGAAGTATGTCGTGCGAGGTGAACGATAGGCGGTCTTTCTCGCTGTTCCATGAGTTTTTGCCTTTTACGGGAACGTTTGTCTTGTCAAATACCGTAAAACCGACAAGATTAAGTCTGTATCTTCTTTTGTTCCCAAGATCATCATTAAGTTCAAATGTTTTACCTATCGGCATGTTGAACGCCACCTGCGGAACGGAGAAAACATCAACCTCCGTCGATTTGTCGGCAGGAGTCATTTCACTGATTATCTCTTTTATATCTAAAGGCGCTCCGTCTGCGGGCAGGAGAGTACATTCCTCGCCAAGGCTCAACTTGAACTGCATGTTGCCTTTCACCAAACCGCCAAGCAAGTCGAAACTCACGCCAAGATAGCCTGCAAACCATGCCGGATTTGGCAATTTTGCCTGAATCAGGGTCGCCGTCGCGCCTTTGATTATTGGTATTTTCTTTTTTACAAACCATAGATTGACTTTTACGCCTAATTCGCCCTGCAAATAGGCATAAGCCTGACCGTTAGCATACCAGCCGTCGATACCCGGAACTTTGCCGGTTTCCACGCAGGGACGGTTATAGTTTTTCAGCATGATATCGAAGCCAAAACCTGCTTTGAAATTGGCATAGAGTATCAGGAAAGTAATGTCGCCGGTGGAAACGCTCATGTTGCTGCCAAAAGTGAGACCTTTGCCATCGCCCAGAGCGTTAAGATCGCGCATGTAGTCAAGCTGGCTGAGTTCACGCCTCAGAATATCCGCAACTTCCTGTGGCGGAGGCGGAGAGCCGGGTATTTCGTGTCCTGCCATAAAATAGGCGCCGGTTTTGACCTTGACTATGTTCACGAGATTAAATTCCAAACCTACTCTGTTTGTTGGCGTTCCTACGTGCAGATACCATTTTTGGGGATCGATGTGAAGAACCACCGAGCCGGCTCTGTTGTTATCGCCGACGCCTCGTATCAGCCCGCCCGCCGCATTGATATACAAATCGAAATTGGAGTGGAACGAGTTATTTTCGAAATCAAACTTTATGCCGGCAACGGCGAGCAGTCCGGCAGTGCCGGGCTTTTCTGTCTGCGCATGTACTGCGCCTGCCGCTTCGTTGGGCTTGTTGTTTTTCAGCTTTTCAAGCTCGCTCGGCGTCTTGTTTTTGAGAAATTCCACTTCTTTGCCCATTGAGGCATTAAACTTATCGTTTACAAACTTATCCATTTTGCTTATGCCCGGTATTTCTCCAAGTAATTTTGCCTCGCCGTAGAAACCGATGAAATTTACGCCTCCGTTTTTGTTGAAGGCAATTTCAAACATTGCCGAGCCTTGCAGCAGACTCTTACTGCCGGCAGACCTGAACATTACAGATGCTTTGAAGCCCAGCCCATATTTTTCGTCGGGAACATATTTTACGCCCGTCGGTAAGGCGCTTTGTCCTTCGGGACGCATTCTGTTGTAGGCGCCGCCTCCAAAACCGTTCAAAACTAATGCCGAAGCAATCGGTATTCCTACCGGAAGTTCTATGTAGCCATCAACTAACCAGTAACGAAAATTGACATTGCCGAAGATGACGCGCGTAGCGACTGTAAGATTAATGCCTTTGTTTACCTGCAACTTAATATCGCCCATAAAGCCGTCGCCATAAGTTTGGTCGTTGTTCATGATCTGCAGTCTGCCTTCCAACTCAAAGGCTGAGGCTATTTTTGCATTTAAGGCTACTTCCGAGACGTTTACACCTTTGTATTTCCATCGGTTATCTGTCATTGCGCCAAGTATTTCCAGACGTGTTTCGGCATTTATCGGCGTTTTGTCGCCCGCAAGCATAAGTTTGGCGTTGAAACCGAGTTTTGCCTCATTGCCGTCTGTCTTGACTTCTATATTGCTTATCGACAGCGGAAAGGCGCCTAATTTCACTTCACCGCCATAGCCCATGCTTTGCACCGAAAAATATGGCGATACGGTTTGCAGATGCAAGCCGGTGAATTTGATGTCTTTCAATTCGGCAAGCGCTTTGTTGGAATTGGCGTTGCCGGCGCGAATCGACATTGAGCCGTGCAAAGTGGCTGAGGGGCGGAATTTTCCGTCGATGACTTTCAATTCGACGTATGAATTTTTCTGTATTTCGACTGTCGCGCTCCAGAAATCAAAAACAAATGAGTTTGACGGCGTTACACGGAGCAGATATTCATTGCCCGGAGTTATTATGGCAGCGTAGTCGAGCTTTGCCGTATCGGACACCGGCAAGCCTATACTGCCCGCAAAGCCTGCTCCGGTGAGATCGTTGGCTTCCATTGTCATGAAAAAGCTGTTGACGGAGAAATTCCAGCCTCCGGCGCTGCCCTGATTGAAGGGTAGAATGTTGTGTCCTTCAATCAGTCCGCTCACTCCATTGTTGTCTATCAGCAAATTATTGGCTGAAAAGGAGACGGGAGTGATGGAATCGCGTTTGCTGAACTGTGGGGGCAAAATAACTTCTATACGTCCGGCGAAAACGCCTTTCCATGTTTCGGACTGTCCCGGAATGAGATACTTGCTCTCATAATTGTTCGGAAATCGTGTAGAGGGATGATTTTGGCTGTCGCTGAAATCGAACACCACATCTTTAAGTCCAAAGGTGAAGTCATCCAGTCCGTTAATAGCAAAACGCGGCAGATTGATGGCAAGCAGAATATCGCTCCAATCCTTCACGGTAGTCTTAATAGCGCAGGAAACACGTCCTTCTTTGCCGAGTACAGGTTTATTGCCGGCGTCAACTTTGCGAATGAAATTCTCGGAAAAGACAAGATCGGCAACGATATTCAGTTCCCGAAATCCTTCACAACCCATTGTAAGATAAGTTTTTTCTACTCCCCTGCCCGACTCTTTATCAAAACCGCCGTGCAGAATCAACTCCGCGCCGCCCCAGAGAGGCATGGTCATGTCCGCCAAAAGCATAAGTTTTACATCGCCAACGAAATCACCACCGTAAGAGAATTTAATGCCCTGTGCGCCAAAGAACATTGTATCGTGCGAGGTACGGATACGACCATAAACAGTGAGGTCGGCATAACTGCCCTTATTTACTATTCCGCTGATTGCCACCGTGTATTCTACATTACTAATAGTTCGGCTAATGCCCATAGGTAGATTTTCCAACTTGCCCTTATTAATTAACTTAGAGAGATCATCAACATAATTCTGATATTCATCTAATAATCCG
>JAITIA010000034.1 GCA_031279695.1 Prevotellaceae bacterium
GTTGCAGCAAAGGCTGGCTCGCGCTCTTCGACCGTCGCAAAAAGGTGAAGTGGAACGACAAACTGACTATGAAAGACAAAGTTGTCGATGGAAAAACTGTTACCGTTGTGGGGCTGTAAATCCAATGTTCAAACAGCGTATTTGCGCTTGTAACTGTTTGCCGGTTTTTGGGCAAAAATGGTAAAAAACGGCGCAAAATATCTCGAAAAGGCTTCATAAATCAAGAAAAATAAGGATTGGGAGAAAGAAAATTATTCTGTCTGTTTCAGACAATTAGAGGGAAAATGCACTGAGGCAAACAAAAAAATGTGTGGAGATTGTAAAAATATTACTACTTTTGCCGAAAATTTGTGTTTTTATAATATAATTTTAAATCACAGGAAAAGGATGCAGGAAAAACAACATACTTTAAAATCTGAAATCGAACTTGAAGGAAAAGGTTTGCATACAGGATTAAACGTAAAAATTGCTATCTGTCCCGCAGGGGAAAATCACGGAATCAAGTTCCAACGAATTGATATTCCGGAACAACCGGTAATTGACGCCGTTGCCGACAATGTCAGCGCCACTTCGCGCGGAACGACGCTTGAACGGGACGGCGTAAAAGTCAGCACAATAGAACATCTTATGGCTTCGCTTTGGGCTTTGGAGGTCGATAATGCGCTGATAAAAATCGATGCCCCGGAACTGCCTATCATGGATGGCAGCGCAATAAAATATGTGGACGCGATAAAGAAAACAGGTTTGCAGGAGCAAAATGCTGAACGTGTGTATTATTCCATACGGGAAAAAAAAGTTTTCCGCGACGAACAGAACGGCAAGGAAATAATTATTTATCCCGACGAAGAATTTAGCCTGAATGTAACAATCGACTTTAACTCAAAGGTACTCAACACACAATCGGCACAACTCGACAGCCTGGCACACTTTGAAAAGGAAATAGCGCCCTGCCGTACTTTTGTGTTTCTCCACGAATTGGAAGCGCTGTATCGCAATAACCTCATACGCGGCGGCGACGCTGAAAACGCAATTGTGGTTGTGGAAAACACAATCGATAGCAACGAGTTACAGCATCTGTCGGAATTGTTTAACAAAACAACAGTCGAGCGCGTGCCCGAAGGTTATCTCAATAATCTCGATCTCAGATATATCAACGAACCGGCGCGGCATAAATTGCTCGACCTCGTTGGCGACCTCGCTTTGATAGGCTACAGAATTAAGGGTAAGGTGATTGCGTATAAACCCGGTCATAAAATGAATACCGACGTTGCCCGCGAACTGCGAAAAACAATCAAAAAAGAACTGCTTAAACCCGTATCACCCAAATACGACCCCAACGAAACGCCTCTGTTTGACGTGAAACAGATAATGTCGATATTGCCACATCGACCACCGTTTCTGCTGGTGGACAAGATTTTGCTGCGCACCGACGAATGCGTTGTCGGCGTGAAAAATGTAACAATGAACGAGCCATTCTTTGTGGGGCATTTTCCGGGCGAACCCGTGATGCCCGGCGTGCTGCAAATAGAAGCCATGGCTCAGGTTGGCGGTATCTTGGCGCTGGGTAATCTCTCTGACCCTGAATGCTATTCAACCTATTTTGTGAAAATCGACAAGGTGAAATTCAAAAGAAAAATCGTACCCGGCGACACACTTATATTTAAACTTTCGCTGCTTGAACCCATACGAAGGGGAATAGTCTCAATGTTCGGGCAAGTTTTTGTGGGCGACCATCTTGCAACCGAAGGCGAACTTACAGCCCAAATAGTAAAAAACAGATAAACAATGACAAAAATGAATCAAATCCATCCAAAAGCAAAAATCGGACAAAATGTCAGCATCGGACCATTCTCGTATATCTCCGAAAATGTTGAAATAGGCGACGGTACGCGAATCGGCGCTAATGTCGTGATATTCGACTATGTTAAACTTGGCGCAAACTGCCATGTTTTCCCCGGCGCAGTGATTGGCGCCGAACCGCAAGACCTGAAATTCAAAGGCGAAGTTTCGTGGGTCGAAGTAGGCGATAATACCATTCTGCGTGAGTGCGTTACGGTGAACAGAGGCACAGAAGCCAGCGGAAAACAGAAAACCGTAATTGGCAACGACTGCCTGATAATGTCCTATTCGCACGTTGCTCACGATTGCCGGATAGGAAACAGCGTTATACTTTCCTCATATACAGGACTTGCCGGAGAAACCGATATTGACGATTTTGCCATTCTGGGCGGAAAAACCGGCACACACCAGTTTTGCCGCATCGGAGCGCATGTGATGACCATGGGCGGCTCGCTGGTGGGCAAAGATATTCCTCCATATATAATCGTTGGACATCAGCCGCTTTCGTTTGGCGGCGTAAACCGTATAGGCTTGCGCCGACGGGGTTTTTCCAACGAAACGATTGAGGAAATAAGCGCTATATATAAAATTGTATATCAGGCGAATTGCAATACCACCGACGCCTGCAACAGAATTGAAGCGGAATTTGCGCCCAGTGTGGAACGCAATCGTATTCTTGACTTTATCCGCAGCTCGAAACGAGGAATTGTTCGTCGAGTAAATATGGAAACGGATTAGTGTTTAGTGATTAGTGATTAGTGATTAATTTCAATTACGAATTATTCATCACAAAACGAATTTTGTGGGCTTTGTGAACTTTGTGGAATAAAAAGACAAAAAAACTTTGTGGGCTTTGTGAACTTTGTTGGATAAAAAAACAAAACGAACTTTGTTGGATAAAAAATACAAAACGAACTTTGTTGGCTTTGTGAACTTTGTGAAAAAAAACAAAAAACGAACTTTGTGAACTTTGTGGGATAAAAAAACAAAAAAACTTTGTGGGCTTTGTGAACTTTGTGGGATAAAAAAACAAAACGAACTTTGTGGGCTTTGTGAACTTTGTGGGATAAAAAAACAAAACGAACTTTGTGGGCTTTGTGAACTTTGTGGGATAAAAAATACAAAAAGAACTTTGTGGGATAAAAACACAAAAAAACTTTGTGGGATAAAAAAGAATTAAGAGATAAACGCATGGAAGAGAATAAAATATTTGGATTGCGTCCTGTGTTGGAGGCTTTGCTTGCCAATCGCCCGTTCGAGAAAATTATGCTGCGCGAAGGCGCTAACAGCGAATTGCTGCGCCAGATAATCGAACAGGCAAAAAATAAGGGAATTACAGTTAATCGCGTTCCCGCCGAACGGCTGGAACGGCTGTCGAAAAACGGAAATCATCAGGGAATTGTAGCCTTTCTGTCGTCGGCGGAATATGCCGATTTAGAGACTGTTCTGGAAAATATAAACCAAACGGGCAAAAAGGCATTTCTATTGTTGCTCGACAAAATTACCGACGTAAGAAACTTCGGCGCAATAGTCCGTACCGCCGAATGCGCAGGTATCGACGCTGTTATAGTTCCGGCAAAAAACGCTGCGCCCATGAATGTCGATGCAATGAAAACGTCGGCCGGAGCGCTGAATCATGTTCCGATATGCCGCGTGTCGAGCCTGAAAACAGCCCTGTATCTTATTAAAAACTACGATATAAAAACTGTTGCCGCAACGGAAAAAGCCGGCAAAAATTATTTCGACGCCGACCTGTCCTGCCCAATAGCACTTATCGTTGGCTCCGAAGAGTCGGGAATATCAAAATCGACGCTGGAACTGGCTGACGAAAAAGTGAAAATCCCGCTTGCCGGCAAAATCGAATCGCTTAACGTTTCCGCCGCCACTGCCGTCATCGCCTTTGAATGCGTGCGGCAATCCGCACACTAATCGGACTGTTGATTTTGACAGAAAATGCGGTGATTTTCAGGGTTTTAATAATTGTTTTTGCCCGTCAAGGCATTCATAAAATTGGGATTACTGCATAGTTTTTCTGTTCCCTTCACAAATATCCGACTGTGCGCAGGACGAAGATAAACAGAAAAATGGTGAGTGCGGAGAGCGCCGTCGTCAGAACAACTATCTGCGCCGACAGTTCGCCGTCGCAGCCCATATTGTCGGACATGATGAAACTCATTACCGCTGTTGGCGTTGCAAACAGGCAAAGCAGCACCGCCAAATCCATCTGGCGAAAACCCATGCAGATGAATATAACTATGGCGATAAGTGGTATGATTATCAGTTTGGTTAGCGAGGCAATTATTACTGGCGGAAGGTTACTGCGCAGATTGCGAAACCTGAATTCGGCGCCCATGACAAACAGCGCCAGCGGCGCGGCAAGTTTTGCCATCTCTTCGATGGGCGATTCGACGACAATGGTGAACGACAGCCCTGTGGCGCCAACAATGCCGCCCGCTATACAGGCAATAATCAGTGGATTGCGCAGTATATCCTTTGTTATTCCCCAAAACGAAAGCGAGGCGGTTGAACGTGTTTCGGAAAAAAATGTGAGAATAATGATTGCCGATACGTTATATACGGGAACAACAACGCCAAGCAGGCAGGCAACGGGAACTGTTGCCGCGTCGCCATACATGCTTTGCGCCAGTGGCAGTCCGTAGATAATAAAATTGCTCCGGTACATGCCCTGTATCAGGCTGCCGGCTCGTCCTTTGCGTTTCACCCACAGCGGAGTAACAAAACTCAGCAGAACAATAACCACCACAATTCCCACAAATGCCGAAATCATCAGCCGCGTGCCGGTAAATTCGCCCTGAAACGCCGCCCGCACGTTTTGAAACAGCATCAGCGGAAGAGGAAAACGAAATACAAAACGGTTGGCTTCCTGCCAGAACGAATCGGACACAAATTTCATGCATCGTGCAACATAGCCTGTTACTATCAGCATAAAAAGAGGTACAACGACATTTATGGCAAAAACTAAATTGCTCATCGGCACATATTTGTTGCGGGAAACAAAATCAACGGTTTTATTTGGTTTTAGTATTCGACGGTATCATAAAATCTTTGCCCATCTGATATACGTGAATCATGCCGCTGCACAGTTCCTTTGTGCCTCTCACTAACTGAATTAAGGCGGTTTCGGGAACTCGGTAATAGATATTTGCCACTTTTGTCCGCGATTTTACTCCTTCTATCCGGTCGATTTTGCCTTTGGGTTCGACGTTGAGCATGAAGGGGGTAGATGTGCGCGACTGTTCGGAGAGTATTCCTTCCGATTCGGAAAAATGAAACACGAGATATGCCTTTTTGTCGCGAGCCGCTTCGGGGGTTACATAAAACTTATACTCACGGCTTTCGGTAAAATGTTTGCCGATAAACAGCGAGAGATATTCGTTTTCGAGCCGGTTAATTTCCTGTATTGCATCTTTGAGCGAACTGCCGTTGAATGCATGTTCTACATCGCCGGTAATCAGTTCAAAACGGCGACGACGCAGGGAAAACAGAAATTTTGACGCCTCTTCCGCTTTACTCTGTATATCTCTTTTATTGACTATACTTTCCTGATACGGAACGCTTATGTAGCCCGAATCGGTTTTAATGCGGTCGAATAGTGTTTCCTGCTGAACCGACATTGGCGATGTTGGCAACTGGTCGGGGTAATGCTGATAATTTTTTCTGACCGATGAGAGGTCAATCAGCACTTCGTCAGGCTCGTTGAGTGCAAATATCAAACCCTGCGACGAAAGTGTGAGAAACTGTGTTTCATCTTTCGTCCCCGACAGCGCATAAAGCGAGTTATAATCGGCTTCGATAACGGGTTTGATAGAAACTTTGCCAACGCTGAAGGTTGTTTCTTCCCTTTCGTTTGTATTTTCTACCGACAGATAGAGTTCGGTGAATTTGGAATAGGGTCCCGGAATATACAGGTCTTTAACCACTTCAACCGTGATTTCGATGGTTGTTTGCGGCAAAGCATAAACCAAAGCATTTTCGGGAATTTCGGTGCTTATTTGCTGTGCCGAAACTCCAACTGCGAAAATCAGGAACGCATAAAAACAAACTATTTTTTTCATATACTGCAATTTATATTAATAAAAATTCTTTATATAGTTTTGCAAAGGTAATATTAATTTTCAAAATTCTATACAAAAGAAATAAAAATTTTTGAGGCGCTATTGATTATATCTATTACAATATGATTTTGACCGACTTTAACGGCTTTTACTTTAATATAGTCCTGTATATCAGTAAAATAATTCAAAAAAGTCCGTTTTTGTAGCAATAGAATTAATTTACAAACAGATGATTATCAATATTTAACAAAATTGCGATTTTATGTAAAAATTTTTAGTTACAGTAACTTTTTTCTACAGAATTTTATTGCCGGTCGGGTGATTGTCTGTCGTGGCGGACATTTAAACGCCGTGCGTCTCCGCCGGTCAGGAGATTGCGCCGCAGCCAATAAATCATCCTAAAATCACAGTTCAGACAATGTCCGCCGCAGGCATTAATCACTAATCATTAATCACTAATCAATAAAAAAAAGTGGTGGCATAAAGGTATGATTTACTGAAATAAATATCAAATATCAAGTAAGGTATATAAAAACCTAAATCACACCTGTATATGACACCACTAAATAAAATAAATAACTGTTACATGTTCGGAGTCAATATTACTACTACTTTATATGTTTTTCCAGACAAACAGTTGCCTGTGCCTGTGCCTGTTATGTATTCAAATTCCATATATCGAGCCGGCGTGCCTTTATAGATAATTGAATTGCTTGCGTCGAGTATGCCGTCCTCGTATGCGCCTCTTCCGTTAAATATCAAGCCGCCGCCAAACTGAGTTGATGTGGACAGAAAGACATATTGTCCGATATTGGGAATGGTATTGTTATAGATAAACGCTCCGCCCGTATCGAGTCCAAACATCTGATTTATTTGCAATGTTGCCGCGTTTTTGTAGCAAACAACAACGGTGTCGGCTTTCAAACTAAACTTATCGTCACGGATAACGTGTAGATAAACTTTTTGCTTGTTGTCCGATATGCAACTGTTGGAAATGGTATATGTATAGGTATATGTACTGCCGCAATTCAGCGTGCCGGTATTAATTATACCCGACGACGAAATACTTGGCGACATCCCGACAGGATTCCATTGCACGGAAGTAACTCCAAGCGTGTCGATAAATTTCGACAGGTTGATGCTTGCCGTTCCGGGGCAAATGCTGATACGGAGATCGCGATATTTGAGCATCGAGGCGGGTAGAACGCTTATCGTTACTGTATCGCTGATTACTTCGCCGCAACCTCCAACGCCGTCGGTTACGCGAACACGGTACATGGTTGTTTCGGTAAGATGATTGGGTTGATAGGTGCTTCCAACATGATACAAATCTGTCCAACTCGACTGTGTTTCCGTTTTACTGTACCAATGATAATAAAATAGTTCCGTGCCTCCCGATGCAGGGGTGATTGACAGCGACGACGGTATGGCTCCGTAGCATATTGTTTGGTTGGCGGCGATTGTGCCGGATATAATTTTGCCTCTCACTCGCACTGCCAGCACGTTGGTATAAACTTCGCCACAACCTGCCGACGAACTGACTTTTAGACGATAATATGTAGTGTCGGTTAAGGCGGGCGGATGATACGATAGTGGATTGGTCGCGCCGTCGATGTTTACCCATGTACTGCTGCCTTCCACTCGTTTTTGCCACTGATACGACAAGCCTGTACCTCCCGATGGCGGAATATTTTGTTCCAAATCCATTGTTGGGACGCTATCGTAGCATATAATTTCGTAATCAAACATCGAACCATTTGTTATTGTTCCCGGATTCAAATCCCCGTGAACCGTAACTGTTATTGGTGAAGTTGTTGCCGTGCCGCAACCTCCGCCGCTGGTTACTTTTCTGCGATACATTGTTGTCTGTGTCAGAACGGGAGGCGTGTATAGTGCCGTAGTTCCGCCAGTACCGCCGCTGACATTTGCCCACGTACCGCCGCCGTCAGTGCTTTGCTCCCATTGGTACGATAGTCCTGTACCGCCGCTTGCCGGCGTTTGAGTAAACGCTGTTGGAGCAGTATTATAGCAAATACTATGCGACGAACCTATTGTTCCTGCATTCAGATTTCCATAAACTGTAATTGTTATTGGTGAAGTTGTTGCCGTGCCGCAACTTCCGCCGCTGTTTACTTTTCTGCGATACATTGTTGTCTGTGTCAGAACGGGAGGAGTGTAAAGCGCCGTAGTTCCGCCAGTACCGCCGCTAACATTTGCCCAGTTGGAGCCGCCGTCAGTGCTTTGCTCCCATTGGTACGATAGTCCTGTACCGCCGCTTGCCGGCGTTTGTGTAAACGCTGTTGGAGCAGTGTTGTAACAAATACTTTGCGACGCATTTATTGTTCCCGGATTCAAATCCCCGTGAACCGTAACGGTTATTGGTGAAGTTGTTGCTGTGCCGCAACCTCCGCCGCTGGTTACTTTTCTGCGATACATTGTTGTTTGTGTCAGAACAGGAGGCGTGTAAAGCGCCGAAGTTCCGCCGGAGCCAACGGTAACATTTGCCCAGTTGGTGCCGCCATCAGTACTGAACTCCCATTGATACGATAGTCCCGTACCGCCGCTTGCCGCCGTTTGTGTGAGTGTTGGAGCAGTGTTGTAGCAAATACTTTGCGTTGAGCCTATTGTTCCGGCATCCAGATTTCCATAAACTGTAATTGTTATATTGTTGGTTGTTGCCGTGCCGCAACTTCCGCCGCTGGTTACTTTTCTGCGATACATTGTTGTTTGTGTTAGAGCGGGAGGAGTGTAAAGCGCCGAAGTGCCGCCGGAGCCGCCACTGACATTTGCCCAGTTGGAGCCGCCATTAGTGCTTTGCTCCCATTGGTACGATAGTCCCGTACCGCCGCTTGCCGCCGTTTGTGTGAGTGTCGGAGCAGTGTTGTAGCAAATACTTTGCGTTGAGCTTATTGTTCCTGCATTTAACGCTGGCGTTACCGTTATGGTAAATGTCTGCGGGTCGCCCGTACAGCCGCCTGCAGTTGCTCTCACCGTGATGGTTGCCGATATATTGCCTGATGTGGCGTTGGTGGGAGTAAATGTCGGTAAATTGCCGGAGCCGCTTGCCGCAAGTCCTATTCCCGTATTATTGTTTGACCATGTATATGTTGCTCCGGTCGCAGAGGAGGTAAATGCCGGAGGCGTAACCGCAATGCCATTACAATATGTCTGATTACTGATTCCGCCGCTGACAGTGGGCTTGCTTGTTATGGTTGCCGATAGTCCTGTAATTATTTGGCAGCCGATAGAATCCCTGACCCGAATATTATTGTATGTACCCGGCGCCAGTCCCGTGATTTTATTTTGCCATGTAGTGCCGCCGTCGATACTGAGTTGTGGATATCCCGTACCGCCGGTAACCGACACCTGTATTGCGCCGGTGCTGCCGCTGCACGCAGGTGTGGTTGTTAATACCGGATTACTGAACGATTTGAACAGAAATATCCGTTTTGTAAATGAAACATTACAGTTGGGCACGTATGCAGTGATATCGACATACATGTTGTTCGACGGAATATTGTCGGCAACCTTATACTGCACCGTTTCGTGCATCGAATGGGCTGGATATGCCAGCGTTGCGTCCAAAGCAGTTCCGTCTAACTTTGTAAGATATGGCGCTCCCGGACCTGTGTACGAGATTCCTATGTTTCTTGGAACAGTGTTTGGCGAAAGCGAAACAGCAAAACTGTTATTGGCACAACCTTCAAAAACATTGTCCATACCCATTATATTGATACCGTAGTTTACTACGCCAACCCCAAGATCGAAACTTCCCGCACGCAAAAACACCCCCGAACCATACAGATCATCTCCTGCATTAGCTACGGCAAGTTTCAGGTGATAGGTCTGACCAATTTGCACCGCACATCGAGCAGTAAGCAGAGTTGTACGCCCGTCGTATTCCATATATTGTCCTTGTGGATTATTGTAGTTAGGAACAAAGTATTCGGGATTCTGTGGATTAGTACCGGGGAAACCAGCCGCACTGTTAGTCCCTGTGTTTCCATTATTTACATTGTTAATTGAAACAACATTTGAGGTAGTGTTTGTTGTCGGTAATGTTGCAATATTTCGCGTTCCGGTTATTCCCGGTCCCGATATAAAAAATCCGAATACATCATTATAAGCAGAATTTGCATATTCCGAATACTCTTCCGAAGCGAATATATAATCGAAACTGATTTCCGGTATCAATGGTATAAAATCGAACTCCAGAATAGATGTTGTTATCAAACCTTGAGTAACAAGAGCCTGTAGGTTGGCGTCAGCAGTAAATGTACCTCCAGCCAATCCACTTGTAGTTGTATTCGGACCTTCTACCAGCAGACCTCCGCCGGTACTCAGCAACAGTCCCTCTTCCACACCACCCAAATTTGTCAGTCCATTGTCGAAATAGGACAAAGATCTGTCGTAACTGCCGGCATCCCATGCGGAAGTACCGTGATTCCAACTGAGTCCACGAAACTGCACATTGCTCACAAAGCCGCCAATAATACATTCATCCAAACCCTCGTCGCGCAGAAACACACTGATAACTAATTCTTCCGGCGTATAGTCTCTAAACGCTTTGGCTGTGGGAGGCGCAGTGTTTGTAGTCGCCCTGTTTACATGAATGCCATCATTGTTTCCGGGCCAGGTGCCCGACAGCGGCACTATCAACGGATTTCCCGCCTGCGGCGTGCCATTCCAGCGCGCCATTTTTTCCTGTTTTATTTTTTCCCACTGGGCGCTGTCGGCAGCAGTAAGCACACGCTGCGCCATCAAACTGTTTCCCAAGCATATCAGGGAGAACAAACAAAGTACTAATATTTTTTTACTCATGATATTATATTGATCAAACTATTTAATTTTTGTGATGATTTTGGATTTGAGCCATAACAAATATGGCAAATCCCTTTAATTGCGAGGGAAGCGGTAACCGTCCATCCCGCAGAGACAGCGTGTAAACAGTTATCGGGGAGATAACTGATGTTGAAAATCAAAATGAGTGACGCTGTCCCTGCGCGATAGACGGGTACAGAATTTTTGGCGTCGGAATACTTTTCTTTGACCGCAGTATTCAGTCCGTTAAGTCCCAAAATATCGCCGGTTTGCCGGAATCCTTTCCGGCATAAGTTGCTGAAAATATCGGAAAAATATATAAAGGAAGGCAAACTGATGCCGGCAAACGGAAAATATCCCGAATGGGAGTATCTCCAATTATATGTATTGTGAAAATTTAAACTTTGAATTGTCTGTGCAACAGGATATAAGCCTGTCCACGCGAGCGCTGATACAATTATGTTCCGACGCGAACAAAAAACGCATGTAACATACTGATTATCAGCACGCCTCTCTCTCTCTCTCTCTCTCTCTCTCTCTCTCTTCATTTCGCTAATAGCAAAAAACATGCCACAGCGCGAAAGCATCTCAGTATCAGAGGGCACTAAAAAACCGTAAAAACCACTAAAACTACTACTCAACATAAAAAACACCAAGTTAATTTACAAATATTCAAAACATTAAATACTCAAAAATCAACCCTGTTTTTCTCACTTAATTTTCCATGAACATACACGCGGTGCATGTTGCTTCAAAATACTTTGTTTTCAGGGCGCAAAAGTAGTATAAAGGCTCGATACAGTGCAAGTTAAAAAAAGTTAAGAAATAATAAACAGTGTTTCTTTATTTTATATCAGGCAATTACAAACTGTTTTTTGTGATTTTTTTGAATGAATGAATGTCATATTCACTCCTCCGCCGCCAATTTGAACAGCGTCGATTGGTCGAAAAAATCCAAAAAGGTGCAAAAAAGTTTGAGTCGCTAAGATTTTGGTTCAACCGGAAATTACAGGGAAACGTTTGTTTTCTTCAACGATGGAATCAATTATCGATATAAAACAGGCTTGTTCGGACAAGGTTTTACCTTGCCCGCTCTATCCACGCAGGCTGTGCCTGCATTTGCATCTTTGTTGGCAGGCGCAGCCTGCCAAGATAAACCGGACGAGGCTGTGCCTCGTCCGAACAACGGGGACTATTGTCTGAACTGTGATTTTATTAAGATTTTCAAGATTGGCAGGATTGTTTGCGCCGCCAAGTCCCTGCGGGACTTTTGATTGCTATGACGTGCATTTCTTAATAATAGTCTAATAGATATTTTATCAATTGCACCTCAATCTTTTTTTCAACCAGCAGTAAGACATATAACAGTGCAAATTGGAATATCTCACGCCATTTATCGTTCAATTTTCATAAAGGAAAAAAGAAAATCAAAAAGTACAGAGCAGTTATAAGAGTTATTAAAATAATCATTGTTTTAAAAATTAAAGTTCATTCCAACAAAACGTTACAGATTTATCTAATGAGATTTCTTGCTGTTCAGTTTCCGAACAACTTTGTACAGCAACAATTCCGCAAAGAATCATTACTCCCATGAGTATGAAACTAAAAAGTTCCCGTGGCAAGTTTTTTCCGTCTGCCTCCCTGTTATACTTGCCGGTTCGGGTCATAAATTTTATCTTTCTCATAAAAGCGATTCGGATATTCCTTCCGATGTAAATTCGTCCTTAGTGGCAGTGAATTTCAGCCTACCATCCCGAAATTCCAATTTCGAGAGTATCAGCCCACAGATTTTTTTGTAGCCTTGTTTTTGATCTTTGCTAAGCGTCGATACATCCACAAAGCCTTTCTCTTCCAGAATGTCAGATAAACTGACCTGAACAACGTTCTTATTGTTACAGGCATACATCACATCAAGCGATTCAATATGCTTAGACTCATTGAAGGTGTTAGCCTCCACGTCCTTTATTATCAGATTACAAATATTTGTTAATTGTTCAATGACGCCGTCGGGATTCTGTATTGTCAATGTCCAAACCTCGTCGTCAACAACACATCGAAAAGTTGCATCATAACCATCAAAAATTTCTGCGGGATCTCCTTTCATTACAAAATTCTTTATTATCGAGAATATTGTGCCATACAATTTTTCAGCAAACTTGTTTTTTACAGCAATAGACTGACGGGCAACACTGTATCGTTTAAGCCTTTCTTCATCATGTTTGACAAGCATTGCCCTGTTATGCCGTACAGCCCGTTTCTCCTGTTCTTTTGAAACGGTATCTATCTGTCCCAGCCCAAAACCTATTAGTGGAAATTCTTTTTCTAATTGTGAATTTATTTCTGCCCAGTTAATTATTCGTTTGATTTCAAGCAAATAGCCTGTATTTAAAGAATCCTTCACAAGCCGCATTCCATAAGAGCCTTCAAACGATGGTGTAATAACAAATTCGACTTTGGCATTAATATCCCCAAATAAGAGTTTTTCGATATCCGTCTTACTTTTGAGATTGTAACTACAATATGTTTTTCCATTAATAATCATTGCTTTATGCAGTAAGTTGGGCTCAATGCGTTTAATAAAATTCCTTCCGTTTCCGGTATCGCCAATTTGCGTGTCTTGCGAATATCCTGTTTGTATTGTCAATACCAAAAAGATTAATAATAAATTTTTTTTCATAATAATAAATTTTTAATATTGATAAAAATTGCCGGAATAATATATTTTCACTATTAATCCGGAATGTTGATTTTTAAAATTTTTATCTTTGTCGGAAGGGGTTGTACTATATCTGTGGGTATGAGCAACCCATGCAACGGGACTATGATTCAAAATATGTCCGGCAAGATACCATTTTCCATTTGAATAAGTAAATCCGGGACTATAGCAATTATTACTGGTGTTTCTGCTATCAGAGTATGTTTTAACCGAACCATCTTCAAACACAATTATAAATATTTCTACATAATTGGCGCTATTCATATAAGAAGCAAGATATACCAATACATCATTAACACTACCGTAATTTTCAATAGTATAACTCTTGATTCTTGGTTTATTAATCCGGATATTCATCTCAATCAATTTATTATTGAGATGTAATGATTTTTTTACACATTGTTGTAAATAATTGTGCTTTGCCGTCAATGTTAACGAAACAAATTGTGGATATCTTTCAAGTAGCGCCTGCTTTTTTTCATTTAATATTTCTGCCTTTTCTTCGATACAAACAGAAGTCGGAATATTGACAATCATATTTTCTTCTGTATCAAGAGATGTTTCGAGTTTTGAAAAATCAATATTTTTAATTTCGTTTTGAAAAATATTCAGAGATTTTTGAAAATCCAGTCCTGCTACAATAAACTCCTCCAATTCTACGGAAGTTATAACATTTTCGTCCGGATATTCATCAATTAACTGGTCTTCTGTATTGCAACTTTGTACAGCAACAATTCCGCAAAGAATCATTACTCCCGTGAGCACGAAACCAAAAAGTTTCTTTTGCAAGTTTTTTCCGTCTGCCTTCCTGCTATCCTTGCCGGTTAGTGTCATAAATTTTATCTTTCTCATAAAAGCGATTCGGATATTCCTTCCGAAGTAAATTCGTCTTTAGTTGCAGTGAATTTCAGAGAGCCATCCCGAAATTCCAATTTCGAGAGTATCAGCTCACAGATTTTTTTGTAGCCTTGTTTTTGATCTTTGCTAAGCGTCGATACATCCACAAAGCCTTTCTCTTCCAGAATGTCAGATAAACTGACCTGAACAACGTTCTTATTGTTACATGCAGACATCAAACAGCCCGCAAACAAAACTGTTAATAAAATTCTTAATCTTGTCATTATTTTAATCTTTTTTAATTACGTTTTAAAAAGGTTGGGCAAGGTGAATTGCCCAACCTGAATGAATTAATTTTCAGCCCTGTGTAGAGGAACATAAATATACTTCCACAACAAAAAAGTTCCAACAGCAATAAAGTTTAATAACAAAATTGCGGTTACCCAATACAGGGTAACCCATTGTGTTATACTTTTTTCTCTAAATACAAGTATTAGTCCTGCAATGGCTGATACAACAACAAAAAATTCTAAAAAACCAAAACCTAATAATGTCATTTTAAATAATTTTAAATGTTAATATATTTACTTCGTAAATTTTAAAGAAGTTGGGCAAATTGAATTGCCCAACCCTTTTTTAATTTACCAATTTTTAATTTTTGCAAGTCCACGAGCCTTCATATCGGCAAATTTCTCCGCAAGTTTTTGCTCCATTGCAGCATCTTTCGATATTGCAACATTAGCATCTGCTATTTCCTTCATCCACTTGCTGTAAAGCGATTCGGATATTCCTTCCGATGTAAATTCGTCCTTAGTGGCAGTGAATTTCAGAGAGCCATCCCGAAATTCTAATTTCGAGAGTATCAGCTCACAGATTTTTTTGTAGCTTTGTTTTTGATCTTTGCTAAGCGTCGATACATCTACAAAGCCTTTCTCTTCCAGAATGTCAGATAAACTGACCTGAACAACGTTCTTATCGTTGCAGGCATACATCAAACAGCCCGCAAACAAAATTGTTAATAAAATTTTTAATCTTGTCATTATTTTAATCTTTTTTTTAATTACGTTTTAAAAAGGGTGGGCAAGGTGAATTGCCCACCCTGAATGGATTAAATTTCAGTTCTGTGTATTACGAATAATTAATTCATATTTTTAACAATAAAATTCAATAGCACAAAAACACAGACACTTAGCAATGCTGCAAAGAATAGGAAGAAATTCCAATGTTGTCGCAGATTTTTTTCAACTGTTTTGAATGGGTAGAAAAAATGTGCAACAAAAAGTACTACCGGCAATGCAAATACGGAATGAAAATGCAATAGATGCAAATTGTTAATACTTAGGCAAAAGTAGCCTATACCATATAACAATGAACAAAGAGCGCCTATCAAAAGGAAAAACATTACATATTCGTTCTTTTTTGTGATAATACATTGAGGCGCTATCCAATAAATAAATGTTACGCCAAGTAAAAAAACTGATAATAAAATAGCATGCATAATACTGTTCCTCTCTTTTAATTTACCAATTTTTAATTTTCGCAAGTCCACGTGCCTTCATATCGGCAAATTTCTCTGCAAATTTTTGTTCCATTGCGGCATCTTTCGATATTGCAACATTAGCATCTGCAATTTCCTTCATCCACTTGCTGTAAAGCGATTCGGATATTCCTTCCGAAGTAAATTCGTCTTTAGTTGCAGTGAATTCCAGAGAGCCATCCCGAAATTCTAATTTCGAGAGTATCAGCTCACAGATTTTTTTGTAGCCTTGTTTTTGATCTTTGCTAAGCGTCGATACATCTACAAAGCCTTTCTCTTCCAGAATGTCAGATAAACTGACCTGAACAACGTTCTTATCGTTGCAGGCATACATCAAACAGCCTGCAAACAAAATTGTTAATAAAATTTTTAATCTTGTCATTTTGAATTATTTTTAACTTTTATTAATAATAAACAGAGATGCTACCCGATCCACTATGTAATACTGCACGTATAGTCCAAGTCGAAGGTTTGGCTGTTACGCCAACTATTTCATCATCAGAAAAACTCAGTGAAGATATAAAGTACACATAAGTTCTGCTTGCATAACCAGAAGTAATAGATATTGAAGCTGTATTAACAAGCAACATACCTGAAAATGAAAATTTAACATCACCATAAGTGTTCTGATCAACATTATAAGAATATGTAGACCCCAATGCAGTAGGGGTCATAGGTGTACGATACATTTCATTGCCTGCTTTCAATCTAATATGTCCAGTTTGGATTTTATTAGATTCAATATGTTTTTGAGGATCAACTAGAACAACCTTTGCGTTTGTATCTTTTGCGACTTTTTCTATCCAAGTATTTGTTTGTAAAATATTTTCCAGAATTTTCGCATAGCAATCCGCCGAAATACCAAGTTGAACAGCGTCTTCCTTAGACAAATTTAACACATACTGATCATTCGCTAACAATAGATGTTTTTCAGCAATAAGAAGCATCTCATATTCAGATTTATCTGAAGAGATTTCTTGTTGTTCGGTTTCCGAACAACTTTGTACAGCAACAATTCCGCAAAGAATTATTACTCCCATGAGTATGAAACCAAAAAGTTTCCGTGGCAAGTTTTTTCCGTCTTCCTCCCTATTATACTTGCCGGTTTGGGTCATAAATCTTAAATGTTTCATTTTTCTTTATATACTAAAAAATTAATTTTCCTATTCAATTACCTGAAAACCGCTAAGTGGGCTAATGCAGCACTTGGCGGGGGTACAGCCGGAATCGAACAGATCCCCATCGGGGAGACAAGCTTCCGTACCCTTCCCGTTCTGAAACGCCGAGGTTCTGTCGGAGTTGGCATATACGGAAATCCGTAACAAAACAGCAGAATTGCTGTCTGCATCCCTTTCGGAATTTTGCCCGTCGCAAAGGAGAGAACAAGAAAGCATTTCGTTTAAATAAACGTCTGTTTTTGCCTCCTCTGAGAACTTTTCGTCCGGCAGATAGCCCGGCGCAG
>JAITIA010000050.1 GCA_031279695.1 Prevotellaceae bacterium
GATTATGTATTTAAAGGTCTTGATTCGATGAAAAACGTATCGGAACCCATATATAAAGAATCAAAACTATGTATAAGGATTGAGTTCACAAATCAAATAAATGATCACCATCTTGCACACGAATTATTTATTCATAATTTGCGTGCATTTAGTGAAGTAAACAAAATTGATTTTAGCAGTTTAACAAAATCGGAAGCAATAGCCCAATTAGAGAAAATAAGCGCTTATTCCCGCTATGAACCCACTGATGGAGGCGACAGAGAACATTATGAATTTATTACCGGACAGAAAAAAGAAATGACTCAATATACATTGGAAAGATTATTACAGGAACCAACTTATGAATACAAAATAAATTACTTACGAACTTATTTGTCAGAAATTGGAAAATACATAAATAATCCGGGTGATTACCCAAATATATTAAGTAAAAATGGCGGTTATCGTTCTGTTGTGGCAAAAATAAAAAAACATATACAAGAAGATTTCAAAGAGTATGAGGATTATATATTTGAAACAGTACAAAATTTAAAAGAAAATTTAAACTTGGATGCAGGGATTTTAAACAATGACCTGAAAAATAAGGATAATAAACATAAATCACTATGGAATATTTATATAGAAAAAAAATAATGATAATGATAATGATACTGATACTGCTGTGTATCACAAGTTGTAACCCCTCTATACAAGATGAAAACGTTTACGAAATTTTAATACGTGGTAGATATAATAAAATTGGTGATAAATTTGTTAGGGGCGGTGATATTCGGGTTGATTTGATTGCAATAGAGTCTGAAAGAGACAGTGTTTTGCAACAACATTATCCTGGTGATTGGACATTGGCTGAAGATATTTTAAATAAAGGATTGGACAACCGCAAAGAATCTCTCCTGATGGTTACTAAAGAAGACTGTTTTTATTCAGTATTAAAAAAAGACTTTAATCATTTGTCTTATATAGGTGGATATGAGATTGATTTGACAAAAGGACAGAACACCATATTTCCAAGCAATTTTTTCGAAAAAGACTATTCATGGACAATAGACAGTATTCCATTATCAACATTGACTCACAGATCCGTTATACTTGTTGAGCCTGATTATGAATTATATATTAATGATAGCATTTATATTCCTCATGCGAGCAAACTAATATCTATAATAAGCATACATAATGGTTATGCGAAATATACATTTGTTTACGATAGAAAGAGACAAATCATAGTTTCTGCTGTGTTGAGAAACGGCCATACCAATGAAATTATATGCAAACATGAACTTATAAAAGTCATTAAGCTAACTCGCGACGAGTTTTATTCATTTTGGAGAGAACCGGATCTTGTTGTTCCTGACAATGATTCTGATTCAGTGATATGGGACAACAGCCAATATGTAGTATATCCTATGTAGTCAAACACAAATCATTATGAAACATTTAGATAAAAATAAATATTGCAATACAAAACTTGGACACGGACAATTCGTTCTGAAACACACTTTCGACAAGGATTACAAACTCCCGCAGGGTAAAACCGACAATTTGATGGATTATACCCGCGGCGCCCGCCATATTGCCAAGTGGCAGTGGGACTTAATACATGATCCGGGAGTTGTGATGCGGGTTTTTGAAAGGGATAAGGATGCGGCGTCTCGGCTGATTATAATTGATAAGAAACATACTGCGCTTTTTAATCATGTATGGGATGGTCTTACTTTCAACTGGCTCACAAAGAGTGCATTATCAACAGCCGATGAAAACGTATCGTTTATTGGATTTACCGGCACAAATATTTATGGACTTGCAGGGCTGGATGTGCCTGTTTTTCAAAGAATAAATTTGCTTTTATATGGACTGTTCGGCGCTCAGCAATACAAAATATCAGATAGCGGGTTTTCGTCCGGCGATTATACCGTAAACAGTCTTGTATCAGAAGAACACATTCGGTCAAAGGACTGAGCAATCCCATGTCCCGCAGGGACTTTTTTGGTGATTAGTGATTAATGCCGGCGGCCATGCTGAGCCGGCAAAGTTCCGTCCCTGCGGGACTTTGACTGCTCTGCCTTTCCGCCGCAGGCACTAATCACTAATCACTAATCACTAAAATTCCTGTTTTTCTCTCAAAGAAAACCTCGCAAAGAATAAAACGGACGGGTACTTAGTTTGCCATTTTCAGTCGATTGACGCATAAATTTTGTGGAATAGATTTTTGATATTATATTTGCACAAAATTTGCGGGTGGCGAACGCCAACCGGTTTTTGTTTGATTTTATGATACAAAACACAATTACGCAAACCGTAAATACGGTTAAACTTGATAACGGATTGACCGTTATCCTTGCCGAAAACCATTCCGAACCTCAGGTTTTTGGGGCTGTGGCTGTCAAAGTCGGATCGAAAAACGACCCGCCGGATCATACAGGCATGGCGCACTACTTTGAACATATCATGTTTAAAGGTACCGACAAAATTGGCTCTGTCGATTATGCCAGCGAAAAACCGCTGCTCGACAGGATTGCGGATCTTTACGACCGGCTTCCGCTGTGCAGCAATGCGGTGCAACGCTCGGAACTGCTCCACGAAATCAATCAACTGTCTATCGAAGCAAGCCGGTACGCTATCTCCGGCGAGCTCGACCAGCTGCTCAGTCGATATGGAGGATCAAAAATCAATGCATATACAGATTACGATCACACAGCGTATTACAATATTTTTTCGCCCAATCATATCAACCACTGGCTGGCAATTTATGCCGAACGTTTCCGCAATCCCGTTTTTCGGACGTTTCAGGCGGAGCTGGAAACCGTTTACGAAGAGCGAAACATGTATGCCGACATGCCCGGAGCAAGGGCTATTGAAGATATCTACAAAAAAGTGGTCAGAAAACATCCCTATCGCAACCCGATTATCGGCTCGGTTGAACATCTGAAAAACCCGTCAATCAACCGGATGACGGAATTTTACCGGCAATATTACGTCGCCGGAAACATGGCGCTGGTGCTGGTTGGCGATTTCGATACCCGGAAAATCATGCCGGCAATCGAACAGACTTTCGGCAAACATCCGGCAGGCGACGCACCCGCTTTTCCCGTCGAGCAGTATCGCGAAGAGCCGTTCAAAGGCAGAGAATTTTTTTCGGGACGGTATATCCCGCTCAAAGCCGGCGCAATTTGCTATCGCGGCGTTCCGCTGGCGCATCCCGACAGAGTTGCGCTCGAATATTGCGCACAAATCCTGTCGAACAAATCGCAAACCGGCTTGCTCGACCATTTGCGCGACGATAACCGCCTGAATATGGTTACCTGTATTCCATTATCGCTCAACGATATGGGCGCAGTTGTGGTGGGCTTTATCCCCAAAGTATTCGGCTCGCTGAAAAAAAACGAAAACCGGATGATGAACATTATCGACCGCCTGAAATCGGGCAATTTTGACGATGAAGTATTCAACAATCTCAAAATATCCCTCGTTAAGGAGAGGGCAATGAGCGTCGAAAGCCCCGAACGTATGGGCAATCTGCTTGTCGAACTGTTTTCCAGAGGTCAGCAATGGGACGAATACCGTGCCGAAACAGAACGTTGCCGCACAATTTCCCGACAGGAAATTATCGACGTCGCCAACCGCTATTTCACCGGCAACAGATTTGTATTCTACAACAAAACAGGCTTCTCGGGGAAAGCCGAAAAAATCAAAAAACCCGAATACGCCCCACTCCGGTCGCCCAACCGCGATGCACAGTCGGAGTTTGCCCGCCAGCTTGCTTTGCAGGCAAATCCGCCGTCGCCCCCCATATTTATCGACATGCAAAAGGATTTTACCTGCGACGAGATTCAGCCCAACGTGCATCTGGTTACAGGAAAAAATCCGCTGAACAGCATTTTTACCATTGCCTTTCTTTTTGAGTTCGGACAGAATGCCAACAAATTAGTGGAACTGCTGCCCATGCATTTGCCCGAACTGGGCGTTGGCGGGCAAACGGTGAATGAATTTCGTATGGCGATGCAGAAAATCGGCTCTTCGTATGAAGTTCTTGACAGTCCAAATTCGATTACCATTAAAGTCAATGGCTTTGACTCGAGTTTTGAAAAAACCATGACGCTGGTAAACAGTTTTATGAAAAATATCGAACCCGACAACAGGCAAATAAAAAAACTGTGGATGGATGTAAGGTCGCGCAACAAAATGGAGTACAAAAGTCTGCAAACTGCAGGCAAAGCACATCAGTACAAAATTATGTACGGCGAAATGTCGCAATATCTGAACAGAGCGTCGAGCAGCGAAGTCAAAAACATGAAATCGTCCGAACTCACCGAACTCTTTGCCAAAGCCCAACAGTATGAAACAACAATCGAATATGTGGGAACACTGCCACACAGCAGAGTAAAGGAAATTATTGCATCAACAGTCAGTTTCCCCGAAACGGTTATCCCGTCCGAAACACGTAACGAAATCATCGAATACAGCGAACCGTTTATCTCACAACTGTATTTTCATGGCGTTACTCAAACCGACTGCCGGGTTTACATTCCCAGCCAGTGTGGAAGCTTCGAGGACAGAGTTGCCGCCCTGTATTTTACGCTGTACTTTGGCGGATGTCCGGCGTCAGTTCTTTTTCATGAAGTCCGCGAACTGCGCTCGCTGTCGTACTCTGTCTATGGCAAATTTCAGTTTCCCTTCCGCCGGTATGCCGAAATCAAAGGATATGTCGAAACCTGCCTTTCGACGCAGACAGATAAAACGCTCGACGCCGTTGAACTGCTCGACAGCCTTGTGAAAGAACTGCCTCAGCAGCCCGAACGGATAACAAACATACAGAATATTATACGCGAATCGATAAATACTTTCCTGCCCGATTTTCGCTCAATCCCCGAATATGCCACCTCGCTGATTAGGCAGGGCTACAGCGAAGATTTCCGCAAACAGATGTATGAAGGTATCGATTTGCTTGATATGGAAAAGATTAACGAGTTTTACCGGAAATTTGTGTCCGGACGACCGGTAATTCATCTCCTGTCGGGAAATACATATAAAATGGGAGTGGATGGATTATCTGTCAAAAAACAGAAACTTGAACTGAAAGATGTTATGCGACATTAAAGCACAGCGTTTTTCAAAAAATCATCAATAGAATAGAATGAAAATAAAAACAGACAGAATTAAAATACCCCTGAAAAGTTCGACCATTGTTGAAGGACGAAAAATGGCGGGGGCAAGGGCTTTGCTGCGCGCCAACGGAATGAAACAGGAACAGATGGGTAAACCGCTGGTGGCAATCGTCAATTCATTTACACAGTTTGTTCCCGGACATGTTCATCTTCACAAAGTGGGGCAGGAAGTCAAGCAAATTATAGAAGCAGAAGGCTGTTTCGCCGCCGAATTTAACACAATAGCCATCGACGACGGCATTGCAATGGGGCACGCCGGAATGCTGTACTCGCTGCCCTCGCGCGATTTGATTGCCGACAGCGTTGAATATATGGTGAATGCACACTGCGCCGACGCCATGATCTGTATCAGCAACTGCGACAAAATTACCCCCGGAATGCTGATGGCTGCCATGCGGCTCAATATTCCCGCAGTGTTTGTGTCGGGCGGTCCGATGGAGGCGGGAACACACAACTCGCATGGCATTGACCTGATTGACGCAATGGTTAAAGCCGCCGACTCGACGGTGAGCGACAGCGAAGTGGAAAGTATCGAACGGTCGGCCTGTCCAACCTGCGGCTCGTGTTCGGGAATGTTTACGGCAAATTCGATGAACTGCCTCAACGAAGCGCTGGGAATGGCGCTGCCCGGCAACGGCACAATAGTGGCAACTCATACCAACCGTAAAAAACTGTTCGAGGACGCCGCAAAACTGATTGTTGTCAATGCAAAAAAATACTATTACGAAGGCGACGCCAGCGTACTCCCGCTCAGCATTGCCACTCGCAGCGCCTTCCTCAACGCCATGACCCTCGATATTGCCATGGGCGGCTCGACAAATACCGTACTGCATCTGCTGGCAATAGCCTCCGAAGCAGGCGTGGATTTTAGCATGAACGATATCGATGCACTCTCGCGCCGCACGCCCTGCCTGTGCAAAGTGGCGCCAAATACAGGCAAATATTATGTTCAGGACGTTAATCGCGCCGGCGGAGTGGTGGCAATCATGGCCGAACTTGCCGCCGGCGGTCTGGTCGATACCTCCGTCAAGCGCGTGGACGGGCTGACATTGGGCGAAACTATCGACCTGTATGGCATAACACAACCAACTGCGCGTCAGAAATATATCAAACGCTACAAATCGGCTCCGGGCGGCAAATTCAATATCTCGATGGGTACTCAGTTTTCGTATTACAGCGATTTTGACACCGACCGCGTTGAAGGTTGCATCCGCAGTATTGGCAACGCATACAGCAGCGACGGCGGTCTGGCAACACTCAAAGGCAATATTGCGCAGGATGGCTGCGTGGTGAAAACCGCCGGAGTGGACGAAAATATTCTGCGTTTTACGGGCAAAGCAAAAGTGTTCGACTCGCAGGACGCCGCCTGCGAAGGCATCCTCGACGGCACGGTGGAAGCCGGCGATGTGGTGGTGGTTGCCTACGAAGGTCCCAAAGGCGGACCCGGAATGCAGGAAATGCTATATCCCACTTCGTATATCAAATCACGACATCTGGGCAAGCAGTGCGCACTGATAACCGACGGGCGCTTTTCGGGCGGCACATCGGGGCTGTCGATTGGTCATATTTCGCCGGAAGCAGCGGCAGGCGGCAATATCGCCCTGATACGCAACGGCGATATGATAGAAATAGATATTCCCCGCCGCTCGATAAACGTACTGGTGTCGGAACAGGAACTCGACCGCCGCCGCATAGCCGAAACAGAACGCGGCAACAAGGCATTCACGCCGCCACTGCGTCAGCGCACAGTGTCGAAAGCCCTGCAAGCATACGCCAACATGGTGAGCTCTGCCGATAAAGGCGGAGTGAGATTAATTGAATAATTGATTAACTGAATAATTGATTAATTTCCGACTTTATGGACAGGCAATAAATACGATTTTTGAAAAAAATATCAAAACAAATGCAACGTATCGACAAAAAAATGCATCATTATGTCAGTATTAATTTAAAATTAAAAAATATGGCAAAATTGTTTAAATTTGTTTTTGTTTTATCAGTGAGTTTGTTACTAAGTTCATGTTTGAAAAACCGAGAGCCGTCGGTCTATTCAGAAGGCTTTGCAGTAGTGAGAGAGGCAAGCGGTTCCATTAAATTCTTTTCGGGCGACGACGGAAGTAAAATGGTGCCTGAAAACAATGTCTGGAATCAGGAATGGGGCAATACGGGCGACAGGGTTTATGTCCGCTTTAACTACAATCCGTATGCAGTGTCGGACAAAGCGGAAGTGTACGTTAGTGTACAGAGTGTAACCCGAATACGCATGGACGAACGCGCTCTTGACCCCACAACAGTCGATGCTGACACTTTGCAGGTACCATTTCTGAGTTACGGCAATTACGACGCTCATACTAAGGCAATTCAGGGGTTTTTAACTGTTTTGCTTTATACAAAGTATGCCAACCCTGCCAAGCATTCGTTCGGTTTTCTGGAAGAGTCCAATCTGACTGGACACGACACGCTTTTTCTCAAAATGTGGCACAGTTCGAGAGAAACGGCGGAGCCAACCAGTATTGGCGAACACCTTCTGGCTTTGAAAATAGACAGTTATGTCGATAGATTTTATGCCGATACGGTTATTATCGCACTGAAATACAATGCCGAAGGTTACGACGGCGCAGTGTCGGAAAAAACAATATATGCAAAATACGGCAAATCGACATGGTAACCAATCTTTTACCTTACATTAATTATGTAAAACAAAATCGTGAAAACTGTCTCTGCAAAGAAGACAGTTTTCTGTTTTTTGTGTGCTTTGTGTACTTTGCAGGATATTTTTCAGTTCCACAACGATTGCAAATACCATTCATTTAGACGTTTCACGCCGTCCTGAATATCAACCGTATATTTCCAGCCCAAAGCGTTCAGTTTCGACACGTCGGTGAGTTTGCGCATGGTGCCGTTAGGTTTGCCGGCGTCAAAAACCGTATTTCCTGCATATTCCATTGTTTGGGCAATTAATGCGGCAAGATTTCTGATACTGATTTCATTTCCCGTGCCGATGTTGATATGACAGTTTCTAACGTCCTTGCAATCTTTCGGATATGTATCTTTAAAATCCACATTTTCCATAACAAAAACCGAAGCGTCCGCCATGTCTTCGCTCCACAGAAATTCGCGCAGGGGTTCGCCTGTGCCCCATAGAGTTACGCTGTTTTTTTCGATTCC
>JAITIA010000133.1 GCA_031279695.1 Prevotellaceae bacterium
CAAGGTTCTACCTTGTCCACTCTATCTACGCAGGCTGTGCCTGCATTTGCACCTTTGTTGGCAGGCGCAGCCTGCCAAGATAAACCGGACGAGGCACAGCCTCGTCCGAACAACGGGAATCATTGCGTCGCCATGATTAGAATCATTGCGTCGCCATGATTAGAATCATTGCGTCGCCATGATTAGAATCATTGCGTCGCCATGATTAGAATCATTGCGTCGCCATGATTGGAATCATTGCGTCGCCATTGTTTAATCTGTGATTTTCCGGCTAAATCTAATCATATAAAAAACCCTTATCTTTTATTCTGATAAAATTACTTTTTGATTGGTTGAAAAAAAGATTGAGTCGCTATAATGCCAATACAATATTATTGTCAAATGAATGGCTACACGATATCAAGTCCTGCAGGGACAGTATGTTAGAGTCGATGATGACGGGATGATTGAACAGCATAAATCAAAAGGAAGTTCGATGATTTTTTCCTGCACACAAGCCGTAAAAGACGTCACTAAAAGGACAATAAATGCTGATTTCTTAAATCTCATAATCAAATTTATTTTCCACTGTTGCCGCTTTTTTTCTATCTTCTTTTCGATAAATCCACCAGTAAACCAAAGGCACAACAAACAGACTCACAGGCGTTCCCATTATCATTCCGCCGATGGTTGCCATTGCCAGAGGTTTCTCTAACTGTGAGCCTAAATCGGAGGTAAACAGCAGAGGCACCATACATACTATGGAGGTCAAACTGGTCATTATGATTGCTTTCAGGCGGCGGCGGCCTGCTTCGTGGATGGCGGTCATCAGCGAATAGCCCTGTTTGCGCAACTGATTCATTACATCGACTTTAAGTATCGAGTCGTTGATTATTATTCCGGTTGTTACTACCAGCCCGATTGCGGACATCAGATTGAGCGAATGTCCGGTAACTTTCAGCAGTGCAAGCGCAAACGTTATATCGACAGGGATTTCAAAGAGGATAATCAGCGGCTGTTTGAAGCTCTCGAACTGCGACGATAGTATGAAAAACATCAGCATCAGCGATACGAGCAGTATCACGGTCATTTCGTTGATCATCTTCATGTTGGAAAAGAATGTTCCCGAAAAATCGGCATCCCAGTTGGGGTCTTTAACGATGTTCTGTTCAACGGCGTTCACAATTTCTGCCGCCCTGTCGGTTTCGTAATAATAGAACGGAATATATTCGCCCGCCTTGCCCGAGACTATGGTTTTCAGGTCTTCCGACTGAACGACGGAGACAAAGGTCGAGAGGGCAAGTTTGTTGCGTGTGCCGTCGGGATTGGTCGATGTTTCTATCAGCGTTTCTTCAATCAGTTCGTTGATATTTTTCGGGTCTTCGCCGAGTATAATCGGCAAATACTGTTGCTGCGAGCGCAGTGTTGCAAAGCGATTTTCCTTGAATGCCGTGCGCAGAGTGCGGGAAATCAGGTCGTAAGGCACATTGTAGAGCAGCAGTTTTTCGAGGTCGATATACAGATTCATCTGACGCTGAAAAGCATTGCCTTTGGGGATTTCGCCCGTTAGCCGTCCGATGTTGTTTTCCATCTCGTGGATAATGTAAGTGTCTGTTTCTTTGCTTTTATCGACGGGATAATATTCTACCACGAGGTCGGGTTCGCCCGTTGCAAATATTTTTTCAAATATTGTGCCCATTGGTGCGTAGGAAACTAATGCGCCCGGATATTTTTCGCCTATATGTTTGGTGATTTTATTTTTCAGCGCGGGTATTTCTTTTGATGTTTTGGTGCGGACATAGAATTCCGATTCGGACGAGGTTTGCTCTTTGTCTCTGTTCAGCATAAACTGCTGTTGCCCAATGAGCGCCGAATTTTCCTCTGCGTTTTCGCGCAGCAGTTTCGACAGGTCGAGGCAGCGTTCGTAGTTTTCATGCAGATGGATATTCTGATTCCAGTCGATTTTCACAAGCATTTCGCTCTGGTTAATATCGGGCATTTTTTCTTTCGGGATGATGGTAAACAGCCACACACAGAGCGGCAAAGTGAGCAAAAGAATGGTTGAAACGAGTATTTTGTGCGAAAATACCCAGCGAATGCCTGCGTCGTACATTCGGTCGGCGAGCGAGATTTTCTCTTCCGTCTCGGCGGTTTCGTCCGGCAACTGTTCGCTGCGATGTTTTCGGGCAAAACGCTTGAACCAGCGGGAACGATGTAGCGAATATATTATTTTATACAGTACGGGGATAAAAATAATTCCTGTTATGTAAGACACCAATAATCCGACGGTTACCGAAAAAGCCTGGTCGAAAAATATGGCGCCTGCCATGCCGCTGAGAAAAATCAGAGGTACAAATACGGCTATGTTTGTCAGCGCCGAGCTGAGCATCGGGATGGCAATTTCGCCCGTTCCGGTAACGCAGGCGTCCGGCAGCGACAGTTTGCGCCGTCGATACTGACCGATATTGTCGCCCACAACTATCGAATTGTCAATCATATTTCCCGAAGCGAGAATCAATCCGGTGAGCGATACTACGTTGAGCGAGATGTTAAACAGATGAAAAAACAGCAGGCTGATAACTAAGGAGACAAACAGTCCCAGCCCGATAATGAGCGATAAACGCCCGTCCCGCAGGAAGATAACCGAGACAAGAAATACGAAGATGAAGGCCAGAATGAGGTTTTGCTGCAGGTTGGAGATTGTGTAATCGAGCAGTTCTGTCTGATTTTGAGTAACATTAAATTCGATTGTCGGAAAATCTTTTCGAAACTGTTCAATCACCTCGTTGGTGGCTTTCTGCATGTTCATCATGTTTTCTTCCGACTGTTTGATAATCGACAGGCACACTGATCGTTTACCGTTATAAATCACCATGCCCGTTTCTTTTTCGGGGGCGATTTCGATTTGCGTAAAATCTTTTAGTTGATAAATGCGGTCGTTTTTGCGGATAAAGATATTTTGAATGTCTTCAACTGTCCGAAGAATAGACGAAAAGCGGATAACATATTCATAATATCCGTCGCGGACGGTCATGCTTCCCGGCTCAACGTTGTTGGTGTTGATTGCCCCCTCGATGTCCGACAGGGTGATGCCGCTCAGTTCCATCATCGTTCTGTCGGGCTGGATAATAACTCTGCTTTTCATTGCTCCCGAAATATCGACCATTGCAATTTGCGACAGTTGTTCAAAGCGGCGGCGGATAACGGTTTCGGCAAATTCGCTGAGTTCGACAAATTTTCTGGTGTCGGTCTGTTCAAAGTCTTTATCGTGGAGCAGCGTGAGGTCGATACTGAACACGGGAATATCGGTAGCGGATGCCTTGATCACTCGCGGACGGCTGATTTCGCGGGGGATACTGTTCATGGCGGCGTCGATTTTCTCATTGACTTCGATAAAAGCCAGGTCGGTGTTTGCTCCGTAGGCAAAACTGAGATAGATAACGGCGCTGCCGTCGCGGGTTTCGCTGCGAATATCGCGCAGTTTGCTCACTTGGGCAAGTTGCTGACGCACATTGCGCACAACGGCATTTTCCAGTTCGCGGGCGGAGGTATTCGCTCCCGAAATCTGTATGGTTATTTCGGGTATCGCAATATCGGGAAGCAGCGATACGGGAATGTTCATGTATGTAATGATGCCCATGATGAAAAATGCTACAAATGTCATCATTACGGAAGTGGGACGCTCTACGAGATATCGAAACATAATATATTTAATTATGAATTATAACAGTTTGTTTTATTTATAAAATATTACAACAGTGTCATTCAATGACTTTTACGGGCGACTGGTCGGCAAGATTGATATTGCCGTCATAAATCACAACGTCGCCTGCGTTCAAGCCTTCGGTAACAACATAACTGTCGGTATTTTCCTGAGCGGTTTGCACATAAACCCAGGCCGCCTTGTTGTCTTTCAGTTTAAACACCACTTTTTTATTGGTACGCATCACCAGAGCGGTTTTCGGAATGACCAGCCGGTTGCCAAGCAGTCGCTGTACGCGGATTTTCAGATTCATACCTTCATACAGTTTGCTGTCGGTATTGTTCACCGTCGCCTTCACCTGCGTCATCCCGTTTTTATCGACAATGGGATTGATTTCGGTGATACGTCCTTCGAGTTTGTAAGCGGGATCGACAACCGGCGAAACGATTATTTTGTCGTTCAGTTTCACCAGTGTAATTTCGCTTTCGAGCACATTGAAAATCACTTCGAGTGTTCGATTGTCGAGCAAAGTACAGAACGGTTCGCTGCCGGGGAGGTTAAATTCTTTGGCTTTGAGATTGGCAATCACGCCGCCGAAAGGGGCATACAGAGTGGTTGCGTTGAGATTGTGTTCTGCTTCGATGAAATTGTTTTGGGTTTGCTCGTAGCTGCTTTTGATTTTGGCAAGTCTCATCACATCGGGCGGGATATTGAGGCTGTCTTTCAGTAGATAGCCCTGACTGATGAGCACATCTGCCAGTCCGAGTTTTGTACGTTCCATTGCTTCCTGCGCCTGTTTTTTTGCCATTTCGGGTTTAAACCTGTCGAGTTCGGCAAGTTTCTGCCCTGCGCTGACGCGGTCGCCATTTTTGACATAAATTTTACGAATAACATCGCTCAACTGGAAGCGCAGTTCAGCTTTTTTTGTTGCGGCAAGCGTTCCGTTTGAAATCAGTTCGTAATTAAAATCCTGCAACTGCAAAACTTTGGTTTTAACCGGAGTAGGTTTAGCCTCAACTTCGGTTATTTTCTTTTCGGGAGTCTCTTCTGCTGTTTTTTTTGCTCCGCAAGCGAAAAGAATAAGAATAAAAATCCAACAAACAATCTTTTTGTGTATCATGTTAATTATCTTTAATTTATTTCTGTTTACACTGTATTCATCCAAGCCGTTTTTTCAATATTAACCGGCTTGACATGTTTAAAAAAATCGACACAAAAGTAATATTTTTTTTTCATACTTCTGCAAATTTTTTTCCATCTGCTCTGAAAACGCCGTTTTGTGGGATATTTTCAACAAAAAAAATTTGTATCAGCCTCCGTTTCTCCCGCAAAAAAACGATAGCAAAATGGAAATTCGGTCAATATCGGACATGTTTTTTCCAAAGATTTCTTTTTTTCTTTGCCGGATACTTTTTATCCTGCAAAAAGCACGAAGTTCAAAAAAGTTTGAGATGGTATAAAAATTTATTATGAGGCTGCCTCCGGATTATTCAGCCCGATTAATATCCGAAATTCTTAATTGAACTGCTTTGTCGGTAAAAATCAGTATGCCGACAACAAACAGGGCGGTGTAGAACAGGACGGTAATCCACAGCATGATACCGGCATTTGCGAGGTTTGCCGCCGCGCCAATCAGCGAGGCAACAACTCCGACGACAATGGCGTAAAGAGGCACAATAATATTTTCGTTATAAAGCAGTTTTCCTATTTGTTCGTCGGGGAAACCCAGTGCGCGGTACGAAGCGATTTCGTATTGGCGGGCTGTCAGATTTTTGCGGATAACGATGACGAAACTCATAATGCCCAGCAATAAACCCAGACAGCCAAGCGTCATAAAAATAGATAGATAGGTATCCATCACGCTGTTAAATTCCTGCAGCCTGCTGGCGGTGGTCGATACCCGCACGCCGTATTCATTCATTGCCTGCGAAATCAGTTTTTTAGTTTCGTCGATTTTGTTTTCGGCGGTTTTCAGCAGCATTATTTCGCTGCCTGTTATTTCGCTCCATGCCTGCGCAAACAGTTTTCCATCGATAAGCAGATTGCCCTGAAATATTGAGTTTTTGAGTGTTCCCGCAAGTTTCAGAACAATATGTTTGCCGTTTTCGGTTTCATAATTTATGGTATCGCCAAGTTTCAGTCCCAGATTCCACATCAGCACAGTTTCATCAACCAGCGCCGGAAATATCGAGTCGGCAACAGTTTGCAACGATTTGAAAATATCGGTTCTGCTGCCGGAATACAGGCTCGACGCAATTTCAAAATTGCTGACGGCAAGCGCGTTCATATCGACGCCCAAAACTGTTGGTTTGCTCACTTTGTTGAGATTGAGACAACTGGCATCGTCCGCATCGAATTTCATGATTTGCATCACTTCGGTTTCGGCGGGCAGTTCGGTCAGCGCAAGTTTTTCCCTGCCCTGCAAAGTGTTGATATTGTGATATACAGGCACACTGTTTTCGCACCAGAGGCTGTAGCCGCCCGTTCCGGCAGCAAGTTGGGCATTGTCGGTGAAATTCTGTCGATTAAGTCCCACCGAAAATATAATAAATACGCCCGACGCCAATGTCAGAAACGAGAATCGCGACTGTTTTCTGCCTGCATACAACGTTGCCCATATCAGTCGATTATGAGATACACCCCTGTTCGCTTCCGTACCCGCTCCCCGCCGATAAAGAATATATCGCCCCAAAAGACAGGCGAAGGCAATTGTCAGAATACCTGAAAGAACAAAACTTTCCGTCGATTTCAGGAAGAGCGGAACGCAGGCTGCAGGAATGCCTACTGCAATCAGCGGCAATTTTCCGTTTCCGGAGATGCGCTTGTTCCGTTTCGACGGACGTTTGAGCGGCAAAACGTCTCTTTTTTCGGCAAATACAGCCGGTCGGGTCAATCGCCACAAAACAGCCATCGCCATAAAAATACTCACAGCCAAACCTGTTGCAACCGTTGTCGTATCGGGCAAAAACGAGAGTTCGGCGGTGTGCGTAGCGCCATTCCACACATTGCCAAGCAGAAACAGTATCAGACGGGTATAAACCAGACCGGCAACCACGCCAATGGCGGATGCGGCAAGCATAGTGCGCAGCGCTTCGCGACGAAACATCGAGGCTATGCGTTTCGGCTTGTAACCAAGCGATTGCAGCAGCGATATTTCGTCGCGTCGCTGGTGCAACATTTCCGAAAAGGGCACAATCATCAACAGAATAGCCGATATTATTATAAAGATGCCGAGTGCAAGAAAGAGACCCGCAAAATCGATACCGCTACGGGCGGCTGCCAGCCCTGTTTCGCGGGGATAAATCAATTGTATGCCAAACATTTCGGGCGTAAGACCCGACATGTTGGCGTCCTCGCCGTCGATACGGATGGCGGTGGCGCTGCCGTAGGAATTGCTCCAGTCGTCGGCAACTGCCGGATAGGAGAGAATTATTTTGGGAGTGGCTTTATACAAATCCCAGTATTTTTCGTCTTCATCACCTATAAGGCTCATATTGATCGGCATATCGCTGTTCCAGTCGGTACAGTTTTCGACGTTCGACAGACCCGGAAAATCGGCGCTCAAAGTTGAATCGGCATGCAGTTTTTCTAATGGAATAATTTCGGCAACAGCACATTGCAGCCTTGCCGTGTCGAGAGTTTTCAAATCGTGTGAAACAAAATAGCTAAGGCGCAGAGTATCGTGCTGTTTCAGATTCAGACGTGTCGCCGTATAGTCGGAAACAATTGCCTGCGCCATTTCTCCGTTTTTTCCGACAACGCGGTTAAACATCAAACCTTCATAGCGATCCACCGCAACGGCAAAAGAATATGGAACAGACCGGTTTCCGTGTTCGATTGAGTTTACCAGATACGAAAATACACGGTTAGACTGCGGGTTGTTTCGGATAATCCGCTCAACCACATCTTTTTGGAGAAATATCCTGTCGGAAACGATTTCCACAAAATTCTGTTTCTGCTTTATAGCCAATCCCGAATGTGTATAATTCCAGATATTAGCAAAATCGGTTTTGCTGATTTGTTTATCATGCAAAATAAGGTTGATTTTGTTCTCTGTTTCGAGTGTTGCGGCAAGTTCTGCGCGACTGACGAAGATATTAAACGGAATAATCTGTTCGTTTTTCAGGCTGATATTGCCGCCGGATTCAATCGTTCCCAAATATTCAAGTCGCAAACTGGTTGTGTAATTATCGGTTACAAACAGAGAGCCGGAAGGCGTCAGCCCCGTTGCGGGCAGCCTCAACACGAGGTCGGATTGAGATTTGCCAAGTTCGCCGGCAAGAGCGGCATTGACTTTTGCGCCGCCCTTTGTCAGGCTGTTATCGTCGATACCCCAGACCATTACAGGAATCAGCCGCCCCTCCGCCGAGACAAAACCTTTGCTCAGCAAAATTGCTTTTGCGCCCGACAGCAGAGGCGCATCCATAATGGAATGGTCGATAAACGAGCCGGAAGAAAATATCACCGTTTCGGTTGTGCCAAGTCGCTCTTCAACAATGAGCCTCAGACTCGAACGAATGGACGAACCGGTTACAAGACTGCCAATTATCACCATAATCATTATAATTGCAGCCAGCGCCAGCAAACGATAGTACTTTTTATAATGTGTATAACTTTTTGTTGTATTCATTTTTAGCGATTATCGATTAATTATCAGTGATTAATGCGGATAAATTTCCGTTTGCCAGTGTCAGTATTTGCCGGGCGACGCTGGCAGTCCTATCGGAATGAGTAACCATAATGATGGTGGTATTCAGTGTTTTGTTGATGTCCGACAGTACGGAGGTAATATTTGTGGCATTTTCCGTATCGAGTTGTCCGGTAGGTTCGTCGGCAAGCACAAGCAACGGCTTCATCATCAAAGCCCTGCAAATGGCAGCCCTACCTGCTTCTCCTCCCGAAACGGCGTGCGGATATTTGTCGGCAATTGACGCTATTCCGGTGATATCCATCAGCTGCTGCGCATACCCGTTTTGCGCCGACGAGGTTTTACAACCGTATGCCAAAGCCGGTAACAGAATGTTTTCCCGAATATTATACTGAGGCATCAGACGATGCTCCTGAAACACAAAACCGATTTTTGTATTTCGGATATACGGAATATCGAGCGTCGGCGCGGTCATTTCGACGCCGTCGAACAGATATTTGCCTGCGTCGGGCATGAGCAGAGCGCCAAGTATTTTAAGCAAAGTGGTTTTACCCGCCCCCGACGCGCCTTTGACAGCAATAAAATCGCCTGCCTTAACTTCCAGATTAATATTCTCCAACACACGAGCAATACGCTGTTCTCCATCTCTGTAGGATTTTGTAATTCCCGATAAAACAATTAACGACATTTCTTTAAAAAATTTTTGCAAAGGTAAGTATTTATTTTGAATTACGATTATTTGATTTACGCATGGACATCGGAAAATATAATTGTTTTTAAAATGAGAATAAAATCCATACTTTTAACAATACCGTTTTTTTTATGATTTTATCGATAGCGCCTCAAAAAAAGATTCAACCTTTTTCAACCATTTTTGCTGTATTTCAAAAAAAGATGTAACTTGCGCCTCGTTTTGGAAACAAAATGGCTGGGTACAGTTGTGTTTATCAGAATATTGTTAAAAAAAGATTAAACTTTAGACACTGTTTTCAGTCAAAAAAGAATTGAAAATTTATTGATGATAAAGAAAATTACACTTTTTCAGGCGGCGATTGTTTCATTATTTTTGTTGTCGTGCGAACCGAAAAATACGAAGAGCGAAACGCCAATAGCCGAAGTTGGCAGTAAAAAACTGTATATGTCGGATATACGGGAATATTTCAGCGGGTTGGCGGGAAAGGACAGCCTGACTGCTCTGGTCGATTATGTGAACCGGTGGTCGAAAAATCAGGTCGTGCTGCAACGGGCAGAAACATATCTCCCCGATAATGAGAAAGATCTAACTGTCGAACTCGAAACTTATCGCGCCTCGCTGCTCGTTCATAAATATGAGCAGATGTATATCCGCGAAAAAATGGATACTGCTGTCGGTATGAACGAAATAGAACAGTTCTATAAGGATAATGCCGACAATTTCAAGCCGCCCGGAATAATGCTTAAAGCGCTGTTTATTAAAATCCCTAACGATTATACGGGCATCGATAAAATCCGGCAGCTTTATCGTTCCGATAAGGAAAAGGACGTTGAGGAACTGAGCAAAACGGTGATACAGGGCGCAGAAATCTATACCAATTTCAACGACCAGCTTGTTGATTTCAGCGAAATAGTCAGCCTTTTACCCGGAACAGGCGAATCGTATGAAAATCAGATTATCAAAAGAAAATATATAGAGGACAGCGACGATAAATATACCTATTTTGTGAAATCGGGGGAAATCATTATGAAAGAAGCGGTTGTGCCTCTCGAACATGTGCGAGCAAATATCGTTAATATCATTCTCAATCATCGTAAAACCGAACTTATCAGGCAAATGGAAAACGAAATCTATGGTAACGCCATCAATAATAACGAAATAAAAATAAATATAAAATAAATCGATATGATAAAAAAATCAGTAGCAATTATCATTTTTTCTTTAACCCTCCTGTCAGTCCACGCGCAAGGCTCGCTCGACAAGGTGGTGGGCGTGGTTGGCAACGAAGCTATTCTGGAATCGGATATAGAAATGCTTTACAAGGACATGCAAATTCAGGGAATGCTGTCGGAGAAAAATCCGCGATGCGAAATTCTCTCGATGATGATAGACCAGAAATTGCTTGTGGCTCAGGCAAAACAGGACAGTCTTGTGCCCAATCTGGACAATATCCACAACGAGGTGGAACGCAAAATTGCCGCCACCATTGCACAAACCGGCGGCAACAGGGAAATGGTTGAGTCGTACTACAATAAAACCATCGAACAGCTGCGCGAAGAATCCATTGCGCTTGAAACCGAACAAATGTATGCGCAGGCAATGACGCGCGAAATCGGCATGAAAGTCAAGACTACGCCCAACGAAGTGTATAAATTTTTCAAATCAATCGACAAGGACAGTTTACCCGTTGTCCCCGACCAGTTTATGCTCTACGAAATTGTCAAAAAACCCAATTCCGAACAGGCTGTGATTGCCGCCAAGGAAAAACTGCTGAATCTGAGAAAACGCATCATCGACGGAGAACGATTTCAGACACTTGCCAGCCTTTATACCGAAGACGAGGTAACGGCAATTCGCGGCGGAGAAGTGGGACTTACCCCGCTCGAAGGCTCTGTGCCGCCCGTGCGAATGGCTTTGCTCAGTATGCGCGTGGGGCAAATATCGAAAATTGTTGAGTCCGAATACGGGTTTCACATCCTGCAACTGCTTACAAGACAGGAGAATAACGGGGTTATACAGGTCAATTACAGGCATATACTGATACGCCCCCGATATACGCTCGAAGACCGCAAAGCCGGATTTGCCGCGCTCGACTCTATTGTGAACAAAATCAAAGCCGACAGCGTTTCGTTCAACACGGCGGCAATGTATTTTTCCGACAATGAACAGACCCGTATCAATCAGGGTTTGATGGTGTTCTTCGACAGACGGACGCTCGAAAATCGCCCCTATTTTTATAAGGATGAATTGAATCCCGACGATTTCCGCGCTATCGAACATATTGGCGTTGGCGAAATGTCGGAACCTTACAAAGCGATGGTTTCCGGCAGCGAAGTCTATAAAGTTGTGTTACTGAAAGAGTTTATTCCCTCGCATACAGTGAATTTCAAAGACGATTTCGGCTTTATTTCCGGCATGTATGAAAACAAAAAACGCATGGAAGCACTGCGCGAATGGGTTGCAAAACAGGTGAAAACGGAATATATCCGAATAGACCGTAAATATGAAAACTGTCCGGTAGTAAACCGTGAATGGCTGTTTAACTGATTGTTGATTTGATTTATTTGTTAAAACATACAGGCTTTTTAGTCCTCTGTCTGACACTGAGTCTGCTCCGGACGCCGCTCCTGCTCGACGCTCAACCGCCTCAGAAAGACACGGTTACGCTCGACGTTAAACCGTCGCAAAAGGATTCGGTTGCGCTCGACGCTCAACCACCTCAAAAGGACACGGTTACGCTCGACGTTCAACCGCAGGACTCTGTTGTGCAACCCGTTAAAAAGCGAATAAAGATAATCAACAGCGACTTGACGCACCTGATTGAGACCGATTCCGGGCAAATGTCGCACATGAAAGGCAATGTGGAAATGGAACACAACAAGGCTATTCTTAACTGCGACAGCGCAATTATGTATCCGAACAACTTTTTCGAGGCAATGGGACACGCTCAGATTACCAGCGGAACAACAACCGTTTCAGGTGATTTTATGACTTACGATGGCAAAACGGCAATCGTTTGGGGTACAATTACTTATCTTATTGACAGTACTGCCACCCTCCGAACTGCCAAAGTGATTTTTGATACCGAAACCGAAATCGGACAGTTCGACAGCGACGGCACTATTGTGGACTCGTCTCGCCTGATTGAAGCACAAAAAGGTTACTATCATTCTAAAACAAAGGAGTTTGAGTTCTTTGGCGCTGTGGAAGCCGACGCCAAAACTTATGTCCTCCGCTCCGACTCGATGAGGTACAATACAAACACCAAAATATTCCTCTTTTCGACCCGCACGCATATCTGGACCGACGACGGCTATCTCTATGCCGACAGAGGCTGGTACGACAGTCATAACGACCTGATGTTCTTCTATGAAAACTCGTACATCCTCTCCTCGCAACAGGAAATATTTGCCGACAGTGTCTATTACGAAAGTCTCGTAAAAAAGGGCAAACTCTATTCCCGCGTACAGATTGTCGATACCGCACAGCAGGTTATCGCACTGACCGATTTCGCTGATTTTGACATGAATACCGAAGATTTTCTTATGCAGGACAATTCGTCCGTTATTACTTTCGACGACAAGGACACGACCTACATGCGGGCGGATACCATTATCTCCGTCAAAATTATCAGATTTCCGCCCGACAGCCTGACAAACGATTCAATAAATTCCGGTATCGATTCTGTCCAAGTTAAAACTTCGACGACAAAAGATTCCGCAAGTTTGGCAACGACGGATACGACTAATATTGTGGCAGATACGGCGAAATTTGCGCAGTCAGATTCGCTGAGTTTGGCAACGACGGATTCGCTGGGTTCGGCAACGACGGATTCGCTCAGTTTGGCAACTGATTCTCTTGCTGTTGTGCCGCTCGACAGCGTTTATAAAGAACTGTTTGCCTATCGAAATGTGAAACTCTATCGCAAAGATTTTCAATTAATGTGCGATTCGCTGTATTTCAACGATTCGGACTCGATCTGGAAAGCCTATAAAAACCCGATAGTGTGGAACGGCAGAAAAATGCAGATTCATTCCGACTCCATGAAATTTATCATCAAAAAAGGTGAGCTGCATCAGGCGGTGTTTTCCGGTAAGGCAATGATTATTACGCCGGTGGGTAATAATCTCGACAGCGTTCGATACTATAACCAGATTAAAGCTAAGAATATCGATGTATTCTTTCACAATCAGCGCGTAAGCCGGCTCGACGGCGAGGGAAATCTCCAAACAATTGCTTTTTCGATGGCGGATTTCAGCGTCAACAAACACGAAGCCGCCTCAGTGAAAATGCTGTTCGATTCGACTGAAAATCTGCGCTTTCTTTCTTATTATACCGATGTAACCGGCTTCAACAAACCAATCATCCTTGTGAAAGAGAACGAGATAAAGTTAGACGGGCTTGACCCCAAATTCGACCGCCGCCCGACCTCCGGTGCAGAAGTGGTTAATCGCATTATCCGTCCCTCGGAAAGATCGTCGCGTGAAAAAATCCGCAAACCGGCTTTCCCCATAACCACCCGTTTCAATGATATTGAGCAAATTCTGTATCTCAATAACTCTGACGATTTGCTGGACAAAAAAGAAGATGAAAACGATTTATGATTTACGATTTATGATTTACGATTTACGATTTATGATTTACGATTTATGATTTATGATATGTGAAAAAGAACTTTGTGTGCTTTGTGCCCTTTGTGGGAGAAAAAAAATCCCTTTGTGGGAGAAAAAAATCCCTTTGCGGGATTACGAAATTTAGAAGAAATTAAATAGTTAGATATAAGGAATAAAA
>JAITIA010000173.1 GCA_031279695.1 Prevotellaceae bacterium
TGGGTGAAGGCGTCCACACCGTAAAATATGCGAAACTGAATGATCTACAACAAAAAATAATGGATTTGTTTCATTTAAACCCCGACGATATGATTGCAATGATGAACGGTAAGTAGTAACAGATACCGCAAAAATATTTGCCTATGTAACTGTATCTATGCGCTTTAGTAAATTAAAATCCGTTGATAAGCAGCTGGGCTTTTGCTTAAAAGGCGGCGGGCTTTTGAAATTCGCCAGGTTATCTTTTTTGAAAAGCAGGAGACCTTTTTCAAAACAATCAATAAGTATTTCTAAAACATGGCGACTGGATAAAAATCAGTATCTTTGCAGCACAATAGATTTGTAATATCATGTCTGTAAACAAACTCATATTAGGCGACAACCTTGAAATCCTCAAGGCGATGGGGAACGAAACGATAGACTTAATCTATCTCGACCCGCCGTTTTTTTCCAATCGCAACTACGAAGTCATTTGGGGCGACGAGGGCGAAGTCCGCTCTTTCCAAGACCGCTGGTCGGGAGGAATGGAGCATTACATCGCATGGCTCTACGAGCGAGTAGAACAAATGCACCGCGTACTGAAACCCACAGGAAGTATATTTTTACATTGCGACTGGCATGCACAAGCATATATTCGCGTTCAAATTCTAGATAGAATATTTGGGTTAAATAATTATATCAATGAAATTATTTGGTGTTATACCGCTCCTGCAAATGTCAAAAACAGATTTCCGCAAAAACACGATACTATTTATTTTTATGGAAAAAGTAAAACTTATTTTTTTTCAACAGATAATATAAAAATTCCATACAATCAAGAAACTGTTGCAAGAACGAATCGAGGTGCCGGAGATACAGGTTTAAAAGTTAAAGGAGATGCAGAAGAAAGGCACAAAAACAGATTAGATAAAGACGGTAAAGTTCCAGAAGATTATTGGATTGATATTCCCCGTATTCAAGGAAATGGAAACGAGCGCATCGGTTACCCCACCCAAAAGCCCGAAGCCCTTTTGCAGCGCATTATTGCATGTGCTTCAAATGAGGGAGATGTGGTTTTAGACCCTTTTGTTGGCGGCGGCACGACCGTAGCCGTAGCCGACAGGCTGAACAGGCAGTGGATTGGGATTGATCAGAGTGTTCAGGCAGTGAAGGTTACGGAACTGCGGCTCGACCGTCAGCGCGGTTTGTTCTCTGCGCCGTTCAGCGTGCAACTGCATAAATACGATTACGACACGTTGCGTTATAAAGACGCATTCGAGTTTGAAACATGGATTGTTCAGCAGTTTGGCGGCGTGAGCAACACAAAACAGCGCGGCGATTTCGGTCTCGACGGTAAAATGCCCGACAATACGCCCGTTCAGGTAAAACGCTCGGACAATATCGGGCGCAATGTGATTGATAATTTTGTGTCGGCAGCGCGGCGTTATAATTCGGGGATTGCAGGCGAAACCAGCAACGACATGGCTGTGTTTGGTTATATCATTGCATTCAGTTTTGGCAAGGGCGCGATTCAGGAGGTTGCCCGATTAAAATTGGAAGAAAAGATTGTCATTGAATTGGTTCCCGTCGATAAAATTGTGCCGGTTGCCAAAAAACCGACATTAAGTATTGAAATCACACAATCCGTCCGCACCGAAAAAGAGGTTTGGGAAATTGAATTTACCGCCAAAGGCGAAAGTGCAGCCGGCATTGAGTTTTACGGCTGGGACTTCAATTACGACGCCGAAAAAGGCTTCCGCGCCGAGATAATGCTCGACAAAGATGGACGACAGGCGGCTAAATTGAAAGCCGGACTGCATACTGTTGCGGTGAAAGTGGTGGACAACGACGGACTGGAAGGCGTCGAAGTAATCAAATTGAAGGTAAACGGAACGGTGGAAAGGAAATGATTAAATTTACAAGTCATGAGTATTCAAAGTATAACAAATTCGATAACGACGCTTGACAGAGAGATACATAACATTGAAAGTCAAATACAAACGGCAAATAATAATATCAGTCGCAAAGAAAAAGAAGCGAATGCTATTTTGGATAAAATAAACAAAGAGAAAGATTTGAAAAGAATTATTACTTTCCAAAAAGATTTGACTCGTAAAAATGAAGAACTGAATAGATTGAACAAGGATAAATCTGTCAAAACAAAAAACCTTTCAGAAAAACAGACTAAACGAATTAAATTTACTCAAGACCTAAGTAAAGAGGAACAAAAAGAAAGAGATAAAGTCAAGAAAGAGCAGAAAGAGATGCTTTCCTTGCAACAAAGTATTACTCGCGAAATGGAACGGCAAAGGATACTTGCGACGAACAGTCTTGTTTCATTAGGTCGCGAACAAAGAGAAGATATGGCTGTAAAAAAAATATATGATGTTTTTGTATCTCACGCTTCTGAAGATAAGGCAACCTTTGTGAAACCTTTTGTTGAGTTGTTAAAGGAAAAAGGAATTAGCGTATGGTATGACGAATTAGAACTGCAAATAGGCGATAGCTTAAGGCGTTCCATTGACAATGGACTCAAAAATTCACGATATGGAATTGTGGTTTTATCGGAAGCCTTTTTTCGAAAACAATGGACGCAAAGAGAATTAAACGGATTATTTGCAAGAGAAGATGGTGTGATTCTGCCAATATGGCATAAAATATCAAAAGATGAAGTAATGCAATACAGTCCAATTATTGCCGATTTGAAGGCACTCAACACATCAGATTTTACCAAAGAAGAAATCGCGGAACAAATTGCGGCAAAAATAAACAGATAATCTTCAGCGGTCAGGTAGTTGGCGAATCGGCCAAAACGCTCTCGGAGCGTTTTGGAAAAGTGTTGCAAAAACGCCAGTCCATGACGATTAACCGACAGGATAAATCCACCTCAATTTCCACGCAATTAGACAGTTTGATACCGGCAAGCAAGACTTCAAATCTGACGCAGGGCATGTTCGTTGGTGCGGTTTCGGACAATTTCGACGAACGCATCGAACAGAAGATTTTCCACGCCGAGATTGTAGTCGATAACACGAAAGCCGCCGCCGAAACAAAGGCGTACAAAAAAATCCCCGTCATCGCCGACTTTACGGACGAAGCGGGAAACGATGTGATTCAGTAGGTTATCGAAAACAATTACAATCAGATAAAAGCCGATGTGAAACAGATTGTCGCAGAGGAATTGAAACGAATAGAGGAAGACCCCGACTTGCAGCATTTGGTGAAGAAAGAGTGAAAAAAGGAATATCAGTACCCTGCGTTTAAGTTTTTTGCAGATAGCGAAGAAAAACATATCTTTGCGGCTTATATGAACTTTCAGAAACTTTGGCGAATATTCGATTATGCCGCTCACGTTTATTCCTTTCGTGGAGAATGCATTCAAGTACGGGATAAGCGCGCACAGCAACTGTTTTATCCATATCGGCATACGAATGGACAGCGGAATGTTGACTTTCTCCTGTGACAATTCCGTCATGCCGGCTGTCAAAAACCGCGCCCTTTCGTCGGGTGTAGGATT